>JABSOG010000161.1 GCA_013216025.1 Algicola sp.
AATTCTCATGATACATACATACATTTCTCAATTATTTTGTGTTGTTAAAAGCATAAAACTAGCACAAAATCTACAACATTTTTTGTGGATTTAAAATGGTTGAATTGACAAATCAAAGGTAAATTTGATTTCAACGTGGTGCAGGCATTTCGTTCTTCTTATGAAAATGTCGGTGAAAACAAACCTAAGGTCGTTGTCGACCTGCGTGAAACCGAGTATATGGACAGTTCTGCGCTTGGCATGTTGCTCAACATGCAAAAATCACTGGGGGATACGGTCGAATCCATCCGTATCGCTAATTGCCGCACCCAGATAAAGAAAATCCTGCAGATCTCGCGTTTTGACAAAAAATTTGAAATCGATTAAACCATGAGAGTTTTAGTCGTTGACGATCAGGAGCTGAACCGCGTGTTATTGCAGTTTTTATTGCAAGACGAAGGGTATGAAGTTGTTATTGCAACCAATGGTGAGGAAGCCTTGGAGCGTTTTGATGACAATGAAATTGACTTGGTATTGCTTGATGTAGTGATGCCGGTTATGGATGGTTTTGCTACCGCACCGCTGCTTAAAGAGAAAGCTGGTGAGTTGTATCTGCCAATCATCTTTATTACTGCATTGGATGATCAGGCCAGTTTGAAACGTTGTCTTGAAGTTGGCGGTGATGACTTTTTAAACAAACCATTTGATAAAGTCATCCTCTCAGCCAAAATCAGGGCACATGCCCGAATTAGGGCGCTGGCTTTAAAAACCCTCGAACAGAAAAAGCAACTCGAATACCACCAAAATCAAATCAACCGTGAACACGAAATTGTCGATCATGTATTTAAAAATGCGTTGATGGACAACTATCAGGACAAAGAAGTTGTTGACTTTTATATGTCACCCCACTCGATGTTCAATGGCGACGTATTATTGATTGCCACCAATCCGGTTGGTGGCATTTACGTGTTGATGGGCGATTTTACCGGTCATGGGCTTTCAGCTGCCATCGGCGCGTTGCCGTTGTCGAAAACCTTTTATTCGATGGCTAAAAAAGGACTATCGGTTGGGGACATGGCAGCGGAGTTGAATAATCAGTTGTTGCAGTTACTGCCCGATGACATGTTTTGTGCTGCGACCATACTGGAAATGAATTCTAGTGGTAAAAGTATCTCGTTATGGATAGGCGGGATGCCGGATACTTTTTTGGTTAAACCTGATGGTACCTTGAATAAGATCATCAATTCGCAGCATATGGCGCTCGGCGTACTTGAAGCTGACGAATTCGAAACCACAGTGTTAAATATAGAAACTAATCCAGGCGACAGAGTGGTGTTGTATACCGATGGTATTATTGAGTCGGTTAATCTGGAAGGCGAAATGTACAGTGAAACCCGGTTTGAAGATTTTTTCCAAGCTGATAAAGATACTTCTATAGAAACTTTAATTAACGAGTTGATCGCATTTCGCGGTGAAGCAGAGCAAAACGACGATATTTCGATGGCTTATTTGACCTGCACCAACAAATTGCAGGCCATGGTTGAGCCTGAGCAGTCGTTTTCTAAACTGCCCTTTCACTTGCGTCTTGAAGCGACTGCCGAGGAGCTTAAGCACACCGATCCTGTTGTCGAAATGCTTGACGTGGTTTCGCAAATCTGCGGATTGTCTGATCATCGCTCAGTGATGTTCTTGCTATTATCTGAAGTGTATAACAACGCGCTTGATCACGGTATTCTCAAGCTTGATTCATCAGATAAAGATGGTGATGACGGTTTTATGGATTACTACTTTAAGCGCCAAGATGCATTGTCGGCGTTGACGCAAGGTGATATCACCATAAACGCTGAGTACCAACCTAATGGTAATCGTATTATTTTCACTATCACCGACTCTGGGGATGGTTTTGACATGTCCTCAACCAGTGATAACACCGTCAATGATAAAGAACATGGTCGTGGCCTAAGCCTGTTGGCTGAATTGGCCGAGTCGATTGAGTATTCTGACAAGGGCAATGAAGTGAGAGTGGTCTACCTGCTCGAAGCCTAACGATAAGCCAAATACATCCATGTATTTGGCTTATATAATCAGCTAAAGCTGAAAAAACAAAGAAAACCTTTCTTGAAACATCTGCCCCATATCTATCTTTACCTCTCTTATATTCCATTGACGCATCTTTTCGCGTCAATGTTTTGCAGTGGCGAGTCTTTTTTCGCCAATGCACTTGCAATCAATCATTGGTCTGCTAGAATGGCTTTATAGAAGTTTAGCCGTCTAGGTGTTTAAAGTGATAGATAGATATTTGAATAAAAGTGATTTTGCCCTTAACGATGAAATCAAAACTCTGGTTGAGCAGCATGTGAGCGAACTGTCGCAGCTTTGTTTTACCGAGTCGGTTAAACCTGATCATGAATTATTTGAGTATCCAGTACCTGAGTTGGGCGAGGGCGGTAGTTGCTCTTTGTTTAACGAAGTGGCAGACGAACCCTATGACCTGACCGGTATATTGGGCAAACCTAACCAGTTTACCCGCAGTGCGTTACAGTCGTTGCATAACGTTGTGGCATACGTGGTTGAGAAAACCAAACTCAACTGGTTTGGCATTTACCAAACCATCAAAGGCTGCGAGCAATCCAATCAAGACCAGCGTTTGGTTAAACTAGCTTACACCGGTGCTATTAGTCGTTCTGAGTACCCGCTGAACGAGCAATATGCACAAATCAGCAACAATGTTCAGGTTGGCATGACCGGACAAACTAAACTTATCAACAACGTCACTGAATATGTCGAGCAGGGTGGTGCTTATTACACTTGTGATCCCAAGGTTAAATCAGAAGCCTGTCTACCAATCTTCGACAAGCAGCAAAATGTGATTGGTATTATTGATGCTGAAGCGTTTAACACCGACTTTTTTGACCATCGCAGCCTTGCCCTACTTATTGCGAGTTGTGTTGTGATTTCCGGACTGTTGGGCAGCTTGGCATAATCCTGCGTTATCCCTTTGATACAGCGTTAAAAAATAATCTGAAAGGGCCTGTTTATCTTTCATAGTTGAGCACTGGAATGACTGAAATTGCGTCAATCAAGGCGGATGAGCGCAGGTTTAGTCATCTAAATCAAGGTCATTCAACGATGAGTGACGCATTTTCAGCCATTCCCCTTTGGGCTGTGACCATTTTGTCCTCTAACTGCGTTACTGCTCGTTCGAATAGAATAACTATGAATCACTCACAGTGCCTTGGTAGAGAACAAAATGATCAACAGCAGTGTCAACTATGAAAGACAAACAGGCCCTAGTGTAAATCATCAGGTTTACAGTAATTTATCAAAAAAATTCAATTGATCATTTATTCTCGCCGCTATTGGGAATATCATAGCGGTTTCTTGGTTATCACAAAGAGTCATAATGCTATGTTTCAAACTTTAAAGCCTTTACCTACCGATCCCATTCTTGGCCTGATGGCTGCCTTTAAAAATGATCCAAACCCGAAAAAAATTGACTTGGGTGTGGGTGTCTACAAAGACGAAGCTGGTAATACACCGGTACTTAAATGTGTTAAAAAAGCCGAAGCATTTAGGCTTGCTAATGAAACCAGTAAAAGTTATATCGGTTTGGCTGGTGATGAAGGATATAACCAGAAAATTAAAGAATTGTTGTTTGGCGCTCATGAAATTATCGCGCAGAACCGGGCAAGAACCACACAAACCCCTGGTGGTACTGGTGCGTTAAGAGTGGGTGCCGAGTTTTTGAAGCGTTGTAACAATGCGGCAACCATTTGGGTCAGCGCCCCGACTTGGGCTAACCACATTGCTTTGTTCGAAGCATCAGGGCTGAACGTTAAAGAATATCCTTATTACGATTATGACAAACGTGGTCTGTTGTTTGACGACATGATGAGTGCTTTGTCGCAAGTTAAATCGGGTGATATCGTGTTGTTGCACGCCTGTTGTCACAACCCAAGCGGTATGGATTTGACTCAAGAACAATGGCACAAAGTCGCCGATTTAGCGGTCGAAAACGGTTTCACGCCAATGATTGATATCGCTTATCAGGGTTTTGGCTCGGGTCTTGATGATGATGCCGCTGGTTTACGCATCATGGCAGACAAAGTAGACGAGATGGTTATTTGCAGCTCATGCTCGAAAAACTTTGGTTTGTATCGTGAACGCTTAGGTGCTTGCACCGTTGTTGGTAAAGACTCAGCCAGTGCAGATATCGCGTACAGCGTTGTTTTAAGTGTGGTTCGCGGGATTTATTCGATGCCACCACATCACGGTGCAGCCATTGTTAATACCATCTTACATAGCGTTGAATTGCGTGCCATGTGGGAAGCTGAATTGGCCCAAAAGCGCGATCGTATCAACGGCCTACGCAAGCTTATTGTTGAAAAACTGGGCGCAGCAGGTATCAGCCAAGATTTCAGCTTTATCCAACGTCAACACGGCATGTTTTCATTCTTTGGTATTGCTGGTGAGCAAATCGAACAACTGAAAAACGATTACGGCATTTACATGGTTGGTTCAAGTCGTATGAACGTTGCCGGTATCAGTAACAGCAATATCGATTATTTTGCTGCTTCTGTGGCCACAGTTTTAAAAGGGTAACCCCTTGGAAGCTTCCTTTGAAAAGAGGCTTGAAAAGAGCTTTGCCATTGCCCAAATCGGTGAGCCGGTACTCAGAGAAAAAGCAGTCGCGGTCGAAGACTTCGCCTGCATAGAGCTGAATCGGTTTATCGACAAGCTGTTGGCATCGATGATCAGCGCCGGTGGTGTCGGCATTGCCGCACCGCAGGTGTCTTGTGGCCAGCAAATCATGATCATCGCCTCAAAACCCAATGCCCGCTATCCTGATGCACCACAAATGGACCCGCTGGTGTTGATCAATCCCCAAATCAAATTATTGCACGGGCCGATTGTCAGCGACTGGGAAGGCTGTTTGAGTGTGCCGGGTATCCGCGGGTTTGTATCACGCCATGAAAACGTTGATATCGAGTATCAGGACCGCGATGGCAACAGCCAAGCTGCGCGGTTCAGCGGTTTTGTTGCCCGTATCTTCCAACATGAACACGACCACTTGGTGGGCCTGACATTTGTCGATAGGGTCAGTAGTAATCAGCACTTGGTTGCAGAGTCCGTTTTGCCCAAAATCCTCAGTGGCGAGATAAATTTTATCGCCAAGCCTTGATATTACTTATCTCGAAACTGATGTTGCAGAGCCCTGAGTATTTAGTGCCTGTCCAGAAACGCAGTTTCTATCTGCCAAATGGCACGACTGCATGGACGCAGGAGATAGGGCGACGCAGGATGCCAAAGCCGAGGACGGGCGCTATGCAGCGTCAGGTTTTTTGCTCCAGGCAAAACCTAAGTACCTACGTCCTTGTAGGCAAGTCGTAAGGCTTATTTTTCAATAAGTTGCGTTGTCCATCCAGTGCACGCATACCGAAGCGCTAGCGCAAAGGGTGCGTTTCTGGTGATGCGGCATTCCGACGGACACTAGTTAGGTTTTGCGTACTTCCTCGCTTATTTCAATCGTTCCTCTTTATCTCTTCGGGCCACAAGTCCGTCTCCTTTGTGTCCTAAATGATAAACTTCAAAAAAATAATTTAAATATTTTTCACTTGTGTCCTCGTTAGGTAAAGTGATAAAAAAAAGGCCAAAATGATAAACGTAAAAAACGCCAAACTGAGCGTCAATTAAAATGACTGATGCAGCCGACCAGCTTGCCCACAATACACAATTGTGACACTTGCGACGCGGCAACTTTGACTGGGGCAAACTGTGGATTGTCGCTGATAATCAATACCCCGCCATCTGGCGTATTCTGTAGCTGTCTGGCGACATGATCATGACTATTTTTAATAAAAAAGATTTCACCATCACACAGGGTTTTGTTGGTGGTATCAATCAGTAACTGATCACCATCGCCAATTTTTGGCAGGTCTAAAGCAGCGACTGGGCTGGTAATTGGTCAGGTAGTTGGTCAGGAAATGGATCGCTCAATGGCTCGTCTTGCACTGACAATTGTTTGCTTGATCAATGTTGACCTCATAAACGCCGGTGGTTTCCTTGGTTTGCGCGTAAATCGGACCAATCTCATTTAGCGCGCTGTCGATTAAAATTTTACTGTTGCTACCCATTTTTACCCGCTGGGCGACAAGTTGCCAAAACGACACGTTGACAGCGTAACTGAACGCCACCAAATAAAGGGGCTAAGCAGATTTATTAATAATGACTGATTGAAGAAACCAGCTTGCCTTGAACCTCAAGGCTCGCCAGTGCATCTTTGTCCATGTTGACTGATCTATATTGCGGGTTGTCAGCAATCAGCATGATGCCGCCACCGGGTAAAAACTGAATGCGTTTGACGCTGTGCACCATGCCGGTTTTAAATACAAATAAATCACCTTCGGTGAAATCACATTTGCTGGTATCGACAAACAGGCTGTCGCCATTGTTGATGGTCGGCGACATGGAGTTGCCATCTTGCTTGAAAATTTTGATCGCCGGGTTGCCCTGATGACTTTCAAGCAAGCGATAGCAGGCACTGACTAATTGGTGGGTATTGTCTTCAGGTGCTGAATCATCGGCTGCTTGTTCGTTGACCGTATTGACTTTATACCCTTGAGACTGCTCGCCAATATGCTGGTACAAAGGACCAATTTCATTTAATACCGAACGTTTATATTCCTCTGGTGCACTGCCCATTTCAATTCGACGGGTGATTAATTGCCAGAAGGGAATCCCCACAGAACAACTGTAGGCAACCAGATAATCAATATTTGGATCTCTTTCTTTGTTCTCGTAAAATCCCTGGGAATTGGGGTGAACCGAGGTTTTCGCGGCAATTTTAGTCGCAGAGAAACCCGCATTTTTGCGGACGTTTTTCAATAACTGGCTGAAATTTTCATAACTGTCAGACAAACCGAAATTTGCTGTGGCGTTGCCATCTTGCTTCATGAGGTATCCGATTTTGTTGTTGTTAACGTTAAATAAAGTGCGAATCATTTGTCGGACTTTATTTTATATAAATCATGACTTTTTGCCAGTAAAATTGATTTTTAATTGTCTCACCTTTGCAATGGTGTTTTATCCATTGACCAAAAAACAACATTTATATATTCTTATGGTACATATAATTATTATATATACATGATTATGTGCATTCTGGTCGATGGCTCAATAGGCCTCGTATGGCTGCTTATGGCGCATTTTCATTGTTTGAATGAGGTTGAACATTGAATAAACTGACAACGGCACAACTGGCTAATTACCTGTTGGTGACCAAGCGCACCATTCAGCGCAAGGCCATCAGGGAGAGATGGAAATACCAAGAAGAGATTGGTCTTGGCGGGACTAAACGGGTCTATCCTTTTGCGACTTTGCCACAAAGGATCAAAAACAAAGTGATCGCCAACATCATTGCCAATCATGACCGGCAAGGGCAGTCTGTTTTGCACAGCGACACAGACAAAGGTAAAGACTCCCCTGACTTGTATGAACTCGACAGTGCACAGGCGCTTTATGAAGACCCGGCTAAGTGGTTGGCACAACATTGTTTCAGCCTTAAAAACGACAATAATGAATTGAACAAAGATTTTGTAAAACTGGGTTTGCTGACCTTGGCAAGATTGTTTGTCAGCAACTCAGAATTGGGCAAAATCAAGGGGTTTGACGTGTTTTGTCAGCAGTATAACGACCGAACGCTGGAAATTGACGAAGGGGTGTTTTGCGTGATCAAACGATTGAGCCGCATAACCTTGCTGCGGTGGGAGAAAAAAGAGCAGGAATTGGCATCCTTGCAAGAGCAATTGGCCGTCAGCGATAATCCCCACGCCGTGTTTGACCGGGATTTGCGGACCATCGCCGAAGAGGTCATGATGGTATCACCAAACATCAGTGCCAAACGGCTGAGGTTGCATTTTTTAACGTTTTTCAGCAATCGAAAAATCCCCAACGAACAGCAATTAAACCAGTGGATCCGGCAAAGCAGTATGGCTGGCTAGTGGCCGGGTGAACGGGCGTGTTGCCCTTTCTGTCTTATCTGTCTTGTAATAGCCTCGGTTTTGGGCCAGAATTGTCAAAAATTTTTTGACAACTTGGAGTAATACAATGACAGAAATGACCCATGCCGAAATGGTTGATGAATTGTTCGATATCTATGACACCAATGAAGATGGTGTGATATCTCGTGGCGAATTTGTCGGTTTGATTGAATGTCTGTTGCAAGAAAAGGGTGTTCATGTCAGCTCGGACATCTTCAAAACATTTGATACCAACCATGATGGGGTGATCTCAAAAAGTGAACTGTTGGTCTTGGTCGACGATATGTTGATCTAGTTGTATCGCAAAAGCCTGAAAAGGGTGGCGTAGGGGCTGGCCCCGTCCACGCCCTTTTATGGGATGCCAATAAACCCAGGTAAGGGCGCGCACGGGTGGTGCGACATTTCGACGGCCCCTACGGCGGATTATTTAACTGCCGTCTTCTAATCCCCACCAACCCCAGTAACATCATACCAATCCCCAAAGAACCACCACCACTGTCTGAACTAGTATTATCAGTTGGCGGCGGCGTAACCACCACTGGCGGCGCTGTCACGCTGATAAACACCTTGGCTTCATCTGTGGCCCCAGCACTGTCCTCGATAGCATAGGTGACTGTTACAGTGCCTTCAAATGCCGCCTTGGGGGTATAAAGTAACTTGTTGCCCGTGATGGTCACTGTGCCGACATCTGCCGAAGCTTCGGTGATGGTCAATGTATCCCCATCTTCGTCGGTATCGTTAGACAGCGCGTTGATGGTGATAGCTAGGTTATTGGTGGTACTGGCTATATCGTTGTTGGCATCTGGCGCATTATTGCCTTTAACGGTGAGCCTCAATATTGCCGTCGCTATGCCGCCATGACCGTCCGAAATGCTGTAGTTAACTCGGTCTTCACCGACAAAGTTTTCAAGGGCGGTATAACGGAGTGTCATGCCATTGTTGACTTCAACGCTGCCCAACTCGGCTTGCGCGTTGATGACCTCTAAAGAATCATCATCAGCATCAGTGTCGTTAGACAACACCTCAAAGTTTGCTGTGCTATTCCACGACAACTCGCCCAAATCATCAAGGGCAACCGGGAAGTGGTTCGAACTTTTGTATACCGATATCCCGCCGGGATCACTGATAGTATTGTTGACCAACCCATCATCGTCATTGGCACCACCGTCTTCAATGGTGATTTGTACGCACCAGTCGCCCACATGTAAACCGCTTACCCAAGCATCGTCTTTTGGTGGCGGGCAAATACCGGCACTGCCCGGGGTCGACCAGAGGGTGTTGTTGTCATCCTGGACAAAAGTATACCAACCTTTGTCAGCCGAATATTTACGATAGATGGCGTCTTGTGGCACCGGTTGGCGCTGGGGAATGACAATGCTGTATGTACCTGAATCGTCTTTGATGTCATGCACCACAAAATCGAACAAACCGCCGACATTGTTGGTATCGGCATCCACAGGCACAGAGGACTGATCTTGACTATCAATCATCACCCCGTATGATTGACCCGCAGTGGTGTAGGGACCACGTCGCAGGCAACCGCCGCTTTGCCCTTCAATCAAAAAACGCTCAATCGTATTGGCTTGCTCGGGAATAAGATTGCAATCTGAAATCGGATCCAGATAGTTGGGAATATGATCGGCATCATCATCGGCGTGACCTTCTGAGACATCACTGAGTAAATCACCATCAGTGTCGCCGCTGCCAAGTGTGGGCAGTTCGTCAACCAGCTCGATATAAATTTGTGTCTGTGCAGACAAAATACCCGCGCCGTTATCGGTGACTTTGGCACTCATGTGATAAATACCGGCCGTCATGTCGAGCACTGCAAAAGTAAAGTCTCGGTCTGTAGAGTTGTTGGTCCGAGTAATGCCATCGCCGGGTAGCCATTCAATGATGTGGCTGTCGCTTTCATTGCCATCACTGATAGTCGCGCTCACCAACACCTCACCACCGGTACGTTCAACCAAAAAACGCCGTTCATTGTCTTGCGTGGTCAACAAACTGACGCGGGGTTTTATATTGGTTTCAACGATGGTCGCCTTGTGAATAAACTCGTTGGTTTTGTACGGAGTATCACCCAGCACAATAAGGATATCTTCAGGTCCTTCGAGGATGTCATCTCGATAAGTTGCAAATCTCAGTTCGGTTTTTGTTCCTTCGTTGATGCGGATCTCGCCATCGGTCAATTCAAAATCGATACCAGCGGTCGCTTCGCTTTGCACCGTGTAGGGGATCACTATCGGGTAGGCAGGCGAGAGGCCGTTGAGTGTCACTTCAATCACCACTTCACTGCCTTCTTCTACCAGTTGACCTTTGGTGATCGAAACCAACGGATAAATATTGACTTTTTGACTGGCGATGGCAACCCTGCCTTCTTTGTCGGTTGCCTTCCAAAACACATTATGGGCACCGGGTGGGTAACTGCGTCGTGCGTTGAGCAGCTCTACCGGGATCATATTGCCGTCCATGTCCATGGCAATAGCCGATCCTAGTTCAATCTTTGTTAGCCTGCCGCTGGCAATGATACTGATGTCTTCTGGCGGGTCGATAGTGGGATCATTGATACTAGAATTGTCTTCAACGCTGAGCAATACCTGGGCGGTATCGGTTTCACCGCTTGGGTCGGTCACCAGATAATGTATTATCACGTCACCAGCGAAACCTTCATCAGGCACAAAGCGCAGTTTGTTGTCGTTAACCGCCACCCCGCCGTAATTGGCTTGAGCAGATTGCAGGGATAAATCGTCTCCATCCAAATCTTCGTCGTTGGCCAATACATCCATTGTTAGCCAAGACAATCCGGTCATCGACAGACTATAGGTATCGTCTTGTGCCTGCGGGGCATCGTTGACCGGGTTAACCTCAATGGTTACCAGTGCTAGGTCAGATTCAAAATTACCGTCTGATACTCTAAATTCAAAGCTGTCTGAGCCGTTGTAATCTTGATTGGGTTGATAGATTAAGTTGGGCGCAGTGCCTTCAAGGCTGCCGTGTTGAGGATTGGTGATCACCTGATACGACAAAGCATTGCCGTCAGGGTCTTCACCTAGCAGTGTCACGGTTATGTCAGTGTCTTCATCACCAACAATCGATTGAGCAGTGGCCGTTGGTGCGTCTGAGTTGGGCGCGATTTCAAATGTTACTGTAGCGGTGGTTGAATCGGCATTACCGTCGTTAACTTTAAAGACCAGGCTGTCGGAGCCATTGTAATTTTCATTGGGTTGATAAATCAAGTTGGGTGCTTCACCACCCAAGACCCCGTTAGACGGCTGGGTTACAATAATGTAAGTGAGGGTATCTTCATCAATATCCTGCGCTGAGAGTTTAAAGGCAATAGAGCTATCTTCTGCTAAAAATAGGTCTTGACTCGTTACCGTGGGCACATCATTGACCGACAATACCTGCACGGTCACCGATTCACTGGCCGAGTCAAGCGAACCATCGTTGGCGATAAACAACAAAGATTCTGAGCCGTTAAAATTCTCTCCCGGGCTGTAAGTAATGTTGGGCGTTGAGCCGGTAATAGTGCCGCTTAGGTCGCCTCCAGCCAATCGATAAGTTAGCGAGTCGCCATCAATATCAGTGCCAGAAAGCACAATGTCGACAGATGAATCTTCATTGACCGTCACGGTCTGAGCAGTTGCTACGGGTCTGTCGTTCACCGACACCACGGTAAGGCTGATAGTGGCGACTTGAGAGTCGAGGAAGCCGTCACTGGTCTTAAAAGTAAAACTGTCTGAACCATGGTAGTTTTCATTGGCCAGATAACTCCAGTTTGCGTTGTTACCGCTTAATACACCGTTGGTTGGTTGGTCGATAATGGTGAAACTCAGGGTATCTTCATCCACATCGCTGCCAGTTAACACAATATCGACAGACTTGTCCTCATGGGTTGAACTGTTGGCATCAATGGCTATCGGTGCATCGTTAATACTGGTGATGGTCAACAGTACCGTAGCGGCTCGCTCAGCTTGTGCATCGTTGTTATCACTGATGTTGTAAGAAAACTGATCGTTGCCATGGAAATTTTCGTTGGGCACGTACACCACTTCACCGGCTGAATTAAAGGTGACGGCACCATGGACAGGTTGCTGCGTGAAAGTTAGTGTTGCGTTGGCCAAAGTACCGTCAATATCAGTATCGTTGGGCAGTATCGCAATCGTTACCGTCGTGTCTTCATCGGTAACGGCCGAATCATCAGCCAAGCGCGGCGGATCGTTAACGGCGTTAATAGTCAACAAAATCGTGGCAACGTTAGAATCCAAGCCCGCCGTGTCTTGCATCGAATAAGAAAACGTATCGCTGCCAAAATAATCGGTTTCGGGCGTAAACTTAACGATGCCGGTAGTCGTGTCAATAAACAGTGTGCCGTGGGTTGGTGATACCGTAATGGTGACACTGGCAGGATTGATGGTATCGTTGCCGTCAATGTCTGTATCGTTGCCCAAAATATTGATATCAATGATATTGTCTTCGTCTAATGACACCAAATCATTGTTGGCCACTGGGTTATCGTTGACCGGATTAATCGTGATGGTCACTGTGGCTGCATTTGAGCTGAACCCATTGCTGTCCGAAATGGTATATTCAAATGAATCACTGCCGTTGTAATCGGCTTCGGGGGTGTAATTCAAAGTACCATCGGTGTTCAATGACACCGTTCCGTGCGTTGGTTGGTTAATCACCACTGTGGTGGCGGGGTCGATACTGCCATCTTCAGTATCGCTGTCATTGTTTACCACAACAAAGGATACAGCGGTGTCTTCTAGCGTGTTGACACTGTCATTTGCGGCAACAGGAAAATCATTGACGGGTC
>JABSOG010000162.1 GCA_013216025.1 Algicola sp.
CAAAGAAATTGCCCTGACCTCTTGTGCTTGCGCAGGTTTATCGCCAATGGCCACGCCAAGAGTCTGTTCGGTCTCGTCCAAAAACTTGGCTAATGCCGGATCAGTTTGATGGTATGTTTGTTCTTGGTGCAGCACTTTGTCTAACCAGCGGGCATTTTCGTCGTCGAGGTCAAAAATGCGTGAACCGTCTACCCATAACAAATGCTCACCGAGCACAGAACCAAAGCGCTTAATTTTGGCGTTGCTGTCTTTGCTGGGAGGCGGTTGTAAGGTTATTGACCAGACATCCTTTGTTTGTTTGGGGGCAGTTTTTGTTGGCGTGAAATGTTGAACGCTCATGGCTTTTGAATCTCATTTAACCAAGCCATCAACAGCAAATGCTGGCGTTGACTCAGCGACATCGGCGACGAATCCGAGCCTCGCATCAACGCTGGCATTTTTTTGTTATATTCTGCCGGTTCGGCAGTCGGTTCGCGTATTATGCCGATGAAACGCTCAGGATCTTGTGCGGCAAATTGCTTGAACACCTCATAAGCGAGAAAACGTGCGTGATGCGCTCTGCCTGACTGAGTCAGTGGCAACGGTTTGCCAATGCGTGGTGCTTGCGATTTAAAGGGAGCAGAGTTTTCCTGCCCGAAAGCATTGGCCAATACTGAGCGCAGGTTTTGTTGATCGAGGTTAGAGGCTTCCATGGTTTCTCTGACACGCTGCATCAAATCGCCAATTTCAGCCTCGGTCGCTGCCCAGTTATCGCCGCTGATATAAGCCGGGTCAAGCACTTGTTCGCGGTTAACCTGATCGGCCAGCCCATCGGCAATCGACACAAAGGGGCGTCTGTCGGGTTGAAAGTCTTGTGGACAACAGGTGAATCGGGCAAAAGCGGTGAGGGGTTCATCGTCATTTGCCGCTGGTGATGGCACAGACACTTTAATCAAACCATCGCCAGAATCATCTAAAAAGCCAAGGCTGGTCATCTTTGTATCGGGCTCTTGCGCGTAGAGGCCACCGGGGTTGGTACGGTAATCGGCGTTATCTCCTACGGGCGTGGGGAACCATTTGGGCCACGGGGAATCGGGATTTAGATTGAGCACCAGTTTTTCAAGAAAGTCACTCTCAGATTGATTAGGCGCAATCAGCCCAGTCAAATCCCGCGTAGCTGTATTGGTTGGGGCATGAATAAGCCCGGCGGGTGGGGTGATGCGAATGCGCAGTTGTGGAAAATCGCTGGTGGCTTTAATCACCTGAACATAACCGAGATTAATGGTGTTATCGCCAGTTAATATTGACGTTGGTGAAGGGGTTTTACTGACACCATTAAGCGTTTGTTTCACGTAATGATCGCCCTTGACGCTGACTTTGGCTTTAATCAAATCGCCTTTGTCGAGCGTGTAATGGTAAGCCTTGCGATTGGCTGTTTTGACTTTCCAGTGAATATCACCAGCGCTCAACCCTAGGCATTTAAGGTGTTCGGTGGTTAATACACCCTCGTAACCGTTGGACAACCGACCATGTAATTCAAAAAACGGACTGACGGGACGCCAGCTGCGCAAGTCGCTGCCGGGCGTTGGCGGATCTCTAAAATGAATCTCGTCGGGCACATAAGCGCGGGTGATAGCGCCCGTGGGGCCTATTTCAAAAGTGAGTTCGGGCACAATTTCGGTTTCAGCGGTACTGCGGGCATCATAATTGTTTTCTTGCCAGCTGAAGTTTTCCATTGGAGTGGCAGATTGACCAAACCGGGCGAAAGCCATCGGTGGACAAATCCAAATCTCCTCAAGGGTTAAAGGGTCTTTTGACGACATGGGGTGGGTCCTTTTATGTCTGTTTTTTGGAGGCTAAATTTTGTACTGGTTTTATTTGACCCCAAAACCATAGACCCGTTTGGCCCTGTTTGCTAATGAAAAACGTGTTTTTAAGGTAAAAGAGATATCTCTTACAAGCCCAATAGTCATAGTCGTTATTTTGCGTTTGACGATGGAAGTTGAGATTTGTATCGACAAGGAGGGAGTGTTGTAATAGGTTTTTGAAGAAAATACAGGCGCTGAGCAAGACCTGTTTCGAGCTCATATGGAGGATGGGTTAGGTGAGGAACGAGCCGTAACCCATCAAAAGCATCGGGCAGAATGCCCAGCCACAAAATAGAACTTTACTGCGGAGCCAAGCTGCTGTTGAACATGTCACGGTGTATCTTCCAGCTACCATCTTCATTTTCCAAATGACGATATACTTGCCTTGGTCCAATACTTCATCATCGGCAGACTTGAGCGTGTAGAGACCCACATCTATTACGGTGTCGCCATGTTGTTCTAATTCTTGAATATCGAGTTTGGCACTTTTGATACCCATATCCATTGCACCTTGCCAAAACGCCGCAATGGCAGCTTTGCCTTTGGCTGACTCAGCGCCAGTTGGCATCACCAATGCTTCATCAGTGTACAAGTTACTTAACCTAGTAGAATCGCTTTTTGCAAAGGCTGCTTCAAATTCGTCGTCGGCAGCACGAATGGCTGCGTGAATGTCTGTTGTTTGTGTCATTTTAATTACCTGTTGTATTAAGGGTCTGATCAATTGAAGCACAAGGTATGGGGTGGTTCAAGTGGTGAATGGGGTCCAACTAAAAACCATCAACAACAATGTTTCCCGTTAAAATGGCATAACCAAAAAACGGTCTATAATAAATCCAACTTGCCATCGGTAACATGGACATAATAATGCAGAAAAAGACCGCCGAAACCATCACTAAAACCATCCCAGCCATGCTGAAAAACACCTTGGGTTATTTCAAAGACTCGCTTGGTAAAAATGCCGAAGCTGCGTTGGATGATGCCAGTGGCACCGCAGGCATTATCATCAAATTGTTTGGTCAAACTGCAATCGACAACTACTTTGAAACCAAACAAGAGCAAAAACTGGTGGATTTTGGTTTTCAAACCTATTTGGCTGCGGGTTTTATCCAAGGCATTGCCTCGCTTGAGCATATTGCTGCTGACCTAGACAGAACCGTGAGTAAATCAACGGCAGACATAATTGATGTGATGTCAAAAATGGTCAGTTTGCAGTATCGAACATTCAACCCCCGGTGCAATCAAACAGTTTCAAAAGCATTTTAATAACAATATTACTGCAAAGGTGAAAGAGACTTTTGGTGATGATGATTATCAGGCTCATTTGGATAAAACCCACGAGTACAGGCTCAAAGAAAACGAAACTACTTTTTTATGGGATATGGTGGAGTTGGGGCGAATTGGTTTGCAGGAGGGGGAGGATCTTAAATATGAGGAGACTTTTGCGAGTTGGCAGAAAGTCGAGGATTTGCATAAGAAGGATGAGGAAAGCGCAGAAGATGAACTGGAGCCGCTTGAAGATTTGATAGAAAGTTATTTCAACCATCAACCTGACAATCACTTAAACAAAATGCTGTTTGTGGTGGCTGACTTTGGTAAAGGTAAATCGGTCTTTTTAAAACACTATGCAGCGGTATTTGCTAAGAAATATCTTGAAACGAGTGAGGGCTATTTTCCTGTTTATTTAAATCTGCGTAACTTCGGTAAATACGATGACACCACACGACTTGGTGTCATCAGTGACTTTTTGGCGAGTGACTATGGCATCAAGATAGAAGATGATCATTTCAAAGCCAAGCGCTATATTTTCCTGATCGATTCTTTGGATGAAAGTGGTGAGTTGAGCAAACCTGCTATTGAAAGGGTTGTTAGCTCAGTCAAAAGTATTCAGCATCTGGATAAGGCAGATTGCCGAACCAATCGAATTATTATGACGTCTCGTCCATTTGATGAAGGCTTGCGAGATCAAATTCGTAATTATCAGCCACATATTATCAATAATGAAGATGAGCGTTCGGTTGAATATTTTGCCTCGATTTATGGTTTTAAAAAAGATCAGTTTAATGATTGGCTGACTGCAACATTAAAAGGCAGTGCACGATGGGATCGTGCTAAAGCAACCGGTTTTGTAAAAGACATCATTGCCGGCTTTGATGAAGAAACGTGTTTCGATGCCTATGAACAGTTGACCGAAAACAAAACCCTCTCTCAAAGTGAACTACGCAGGCCAATCTTTGGTTATATGATTTTTCAGTTAATTATCAACAATGTTGATTTTCAAAACATTGGCAAAATTGGGGTTTACCTGTCCTTTTTGAATTTATTGACCAAAGAAGCCAAACACATCGATGATGTTCGTCATATTAATCTGGCGGATGAGTTTAAGTTTCGCAATATATTGCATGCCATTGCTGCATTGTGGATGTATCAAAGGCAACAAGGCAAGCAAGGGGCATTACATAAAGCTGACATTTGCAGAGTACTGGATGGAGAACGGCGGCAAGGTGAAAGTGATAACGAAACCATTACTAGGTTCAAAGACGAGGACGTGACGGATATTCAGTTTTTGTCTCACTCTTACTTTGGTGAAAAGGATAATCTCCTGCATTTTCAACATCAGTCTTTTGCCGAGATTTTATTGGCTGAATATTACCTGAAAGTCTTTATCAAATATGCGCTTGAAAAGAAATCTGACCCAGAAGAAGCCCGTACCAAACTCATATTGGGTGAACCAACCGGACAAACGATTCAATTCTTGAAAGAATTGTTATTGTTGTTAAGAGATGCTGCTGTTGATTCGAATAGCGACGAGGTTATTGAAAAACGCAGACTGCTCTTTCCTTTAATGGCTGCTTTGGCAACTGAAGAACAAAATACCCTGTTTTCCAATACGCTCTGTTTACGCTGGTATGAAGACAACTGTGAAATCGAGGACAATCAAAGTGAATATCCTCGTAAAGCACTAGAAAACTGGTGTATCGATCAGAAAAGCCTCGCAAAAATAGTCGATTTGGCTGCGGCCATTATGGAGTCCAATACTAATTATGTGATGACTAAGGTTGAAGTGAAAACGGCTTTGTTTGATAAAGAAGTTTTGGTGATGCAGAATAATAAATTGAGTAAATTGCCGCCGGATATTGACCGTTGGCTGGCGTTATTGGTTGGTAATATTTTGGTTAATGATGTTGAAGAAGAGGTGTTTTTCAATGAGCGGTTAAGATGCTTTGAGAATATTTTTGATTTGGTGAAGAACTGGAACTATGCGTTTGGAATAGCTTCACCTTATTGGGGCAGAGAGCTGTTTCAGGGTATAGATATGAAGAACAATGAAGAAGTAGTTAACATATGTAATTTGGATTTAGACCATTTGAACTTTTCAAATTCGCATTTCAATAAAGTTAATGCATTTAGTGCTAGTTTTCGAGATTGCATATTTTACAATATTACCTTTGAAGATGTTGATTTTAGATTTTCAGATTTTCTACATATCAGCAAAATCACGGTAAAAAGCATCATAGGTAGGGTGGACTTTATGGGGGCTATTTTACTTAGAAATTGGACCATACCAGCTCCAATCCAACGGATAAACAAGGGTAAAAGGCTAGCTGGTAGAGGCCTTTCATTGCTTACAGAGTCCAATGTTAAGACCTATGGCGTAACAGACTTTTTAACATCATTGTTGATTTATAGTCTAAAGCAGCAGCTTTTAACTGTGGATGAAATTAAATCATGGTTTATTTATGAGCCTGGTAAAACAGAGGAGCTTTTTTTGAAGGCAATTGGCAAATTACAAAAATATGAAATCTTGCCACCAGCGAACGATGAACCATGATTTGCTGTTGGTTGTAGAAGAACCATTTTTACTAAAAATAAATCAAAAGTGAAATGTTTTCGGCTGAAGGCTCACCAAGGTGTGATTCAGCATGAAGAATAACATCATTCGACAACTGTTTTAAGGTTATAGGTACGGCGGTGTTCCTCCTATATTTCGTCGTACCTGTAGCGCAGGAAATAAATGGTGTTCTATCTGATATTCGAATACTCAAGGCCCAAGTCAATTCAAGCAATCGCAGACGGATACACGCAGTGATTTATATCACCTTGTGATTGAGATATAATCAATCACATTCACACAGTTCAATGGCTGACACAATGCAGTTTCTTAATCCCAGAACAGATTTTGCCTTTAAAAAAATCTTCGGTTCAGCCGACAGCAAAGATATTTTGCTGAGTTTCTTAAATGCCATATTGAATCTTAAATCTCCCTACGCAATTGTTGATATCACCATTGTTGATCCTTACCAAGCCCCTAAAATAGCCGGTTTAAAGCATAGCTATCTTGACGTCAAAGCAGTGGATGAAAACGGCAAGTCGTACATCATTGAAATGCAGGTGTTAAATGTTGAGAGTTTTGAAAAGCGTATCCTCTACAATGCCTGTAAAGGCTATGCCAACCAAATCAGTAAAGGCGAAGATTACCACCTGCTGACAGATGTGATAGCAATTACTGTCACCAACTTCGTTTTGTTTCCTGAACGCTCTTCGGTCATCAGCAAGTACAAGCTACGGGCTGAGGATGGCGATGTTTATTGTGACGATCTTGAGTTGGTATTTGCCGAGTTGCCTAAATTTGAGCTGTCTCATGAGCAGCTGGAAAGTATCGTAGACAAATGGTTGTTTTTCCTCAAGCACGCCGATGACTTGACCATGATCCCCGATTCGTTATCAAACGTGCCAGAAATCAAACGGGCATTTGATATCGCCAACCGGGCCAGCTGGACGCAAAAGGAACTTGAAGAACAAGAACGTTACGAAATCACCATACAAGACCAGCGCGGTGCTATCAGTTTGGCCGAGAAAAAGGCTGCAGAAAAAGGTAAAACAGAAGGAAAAATGGAAGGTCTTGAAGCTGTTGCTATAAACCTTTTACGCTCCGGTATGTCACAGGAGCAAGTGGTTAAAATGACAGGGCTGAACGCTGTGCAGGTTGCAGCACTAAAGCCGTAGGTTTCATTCAATCATTGTTATGAGGCGAGCTGGCTTTGAGAAAATGACTCAGTAATTGATTAACCAGCCCAAATGAACAATCAAGAAGGCAATTCTCCACTAACCCGCCGCATCTTCTGGTTCCCCAGCGCAATTTTCACCATCTTAAAGCCCCGCATAAACACACTTTCTTGAATATAATTCACCCCATACTTTTCACACACCGCCCTAACCTGCGGTTGAATAATTCGGTATTGGCGCATCGGTAGGGCAGGAAATAAATGGTGTTCTATTTGATAATTCAAATACATATGGCCCAAGTCTAACCATTCGCTGCCGTTGCTGAAATTGGCCGACCCCAATATCTGCCTGACGTAGTATTCTGGCCCTCGGCGCTTCATTTTCTCGACATTGTCAAAGCGACATAAATCCGCTCCGGCGTGGTTGGGAATGATCACCGCAAACATGTGGATGTTGTGAATGTATTCGGCGATTAATCGCATGATTAAAAAGTTGACGCCAAAACCCGGTGCGATAAATTCGCAGGCCAGCGGCAGCAATACAAAATTGAACGTGATGTACGGCAAAAACAGTTCAAACCACATGTGGCGCTGAGCTTTTTGGCGAACGTCGAGGAAGTTCTTGAAGTTAACCGCGTTGTATCCGCGCAGGTAGCTCAGTGTTCTGCCTGAGTAATAGGTGAATTTCCAGGTGGAGGCAAAAAAGAACAAAATCAACGCTTTTACGGGGGAGGGCACGTTCATGTCGGCCAACCATTTTAGGTTGTCTTCGACCAAATCGGGGTCTTTGTCTTCGCCGGTAAAGCTGTGGTGCAGGTAATTGTGTTCGTAATTCCAGGCGTCACTCCTTATCCAGTCAAACCAGTCGATGTAACGCCGCCAGCCTTTGGCGTAGTGGTAAGGAGCCTGTCCAAGAACGGCAGCTCGGCTGAGGAAAACTCGGATTTGGCCATTTTCCGCGCTTTTTCCAGTTGAATAGTAAAACTATTCGCCTGAAAAAACCGCGAAAACTGACTCAAACCGGCTTTCCCTCAGCGCGGCTGTAGTTCTCGGACAGGCTCCTAGAATGAAACCGGGGCGGCACGTTGGCAATTTTGTTGTAACCGCCGTGACCAATATGGTGCATCAACAGCCATTTGGTCATCATCGATTGCGACATCAGCAGTGCGCTGAGCAAAAGATAATCGTAATAACAGCTGACCAGCGCCAGCACAAACAGCACTTTGCCAAACCAACCAATCAGCAGCATATGGTAATAGTCTTTTCTGCCTGTCGATGCCTGAGCCTTGCGCCCAATGGCTTCTATTTCTTGGGCAAATGCTTCGATATTTTTCACTGTTGTGCACCTGTTTTCGAATTGTTTGATTAAAGCTTAGTTCAAGCGTGTGCATAAATGCCATTAAGAGGGTTACTTCGTTCCCTTTGTAGCGAGCATTTCATGCACGACTTGTATTATGGCATGTTGCTTTTCGTGCATGAAATGCTCGCTACTTTGGCGGATTGTATTGTGTATTTGGCTTCGCTGAACCTAGAAAATCCTCAAACAACCCTGCCAATTTATCAGCACTGCCATCCAAGCCTTTAAGTTTTAACACTTCAATCGCACATTCTGCGGTGCACAAACCACCGGCTACCTGATTTCGCCGTAGATTGTATCGTGAGGGCGTGCTTTGTTCAAAGCTGAACCATTTGGCTTGTTTCAAATAGCCACTTTTATTGTAGATTTTACGAGCTTCCTGCCAGGTGCCGTCGAGGATAATTAAATGGTCGATGTTGTTGATGTCGGTCAGTTGCTCACCGTCGCCATGTTGGGCTAATAACACCGCTTCGCCAGATTCGATTGCCGCCACCAAGGCTTCATCGGGCTGGGTTCTTTGCCACAGGAGTTTGTCGGTTTCAAAGTCGTTGATTTGAGCCAAAAGCGCACCGCTGTTGTCGGCTCTGAGGTGTTCTTTTTGGTGGGTTAGCAGGGTAAATTTCATTTGTTGGATATTTGTACGGGCTGATGGCGGGTATTGTAGCAGCGCTGTGCCACGAGGAATAGCCTGTGTTATAGTGGCGGTCCTTCACATTCTAAGAGATACACAAAATGAAAAAAGGACTCATTGCGGGTTTGATTTTAATGGCATCGGGCTCCGCCTGGGCTGATTGGCAACTAGACAATGATTATTCGCGGGTCAGTTTTGCCTCGGTGAAAAAGAACAAAATCGGTGAAGCCCATCATTTCACTCAGGTTAAAGGCAGTTTGAGCGACAGCGGCAAGTTAACCATCGAAATCCCGCTAGCATCGGTCGAAACCGGGATCCCGATCCGTAACGAACGTATGCAAAAAATGTTGTTCGAAACCAAAATGTTTCCTCAGGCAGACATCACCGCCAAGGTCGACGCTAAACTGCTCAAATTGCACAACGGTGAGTCCAAAATTGTTACTGTACAAGCCGATGTTGGTTTGCACGGGGTTAATCAATTGGTTAACGTCGAAGTGATGGTAACTCGGGTATCAGCCAAAAAACTGCTGGTCGCCAGCCTTAAACCCATCATCATTAACCCGGCCGATTACGGGCTTAAAAAAGGTGTATTAAAGCTTATGGCCGCGGCCAAATTGCCGGGTATTACCCAATCGGTACCCGTTAGCTTTGTGTTGACGTTTAACGATAAGTAAACACTTTCTCAACAAATCGCTTTTATTTTAACCAAAAGGTTAAACAGTGACAAAAATGCGATGAATGGCCTTTGGAAATCCGTCAACCGTCTATATAGTATTAACCTGATTGTCGCTGGCCACTTTAAAGCTTGCGGGAGATCGGCGTTAGAAAGTGAGGTTTCGACGCTGATTGATGCGGGGGCATTTTCCCAAAAGTTGAAATGTCGCGTCAAAGGCAATTAAACGAGTTTCTTGGCAGAGAAGCTCGAACTAAAAAACCACGCTTTGCGTGGTTTTTTTATGCCCATGGATGGGCGGTATCCTGAATATTGTCGGGAACAATATCAGGGTATACATGGATGTATTTATGCCACGGGATTATATCCATGGATGGATAGTATCCTGAACAATGCAGGATGCAAATTGTCAGGGCATGGATGAACAAGAGCGGCTTTATGCCCATGGATGGGCGGTATCCTGAATATTGTCGGGAACAATATCAGGGTATGCCCATGGATGGGCGGGCAGATTGTATGTTCCCAACACAATCTGCATTCCCACCATCCATGGCGGTTTATCCTGAATATTGTCGGGAACAATATCAGGGTATGCCCATGGATGGGCGGGCAGATTGTATGTTCCCGACACAATCGGCATTCCCACCATCCATGGCGGTTTATCCTGAATATTGTCAGGAACAATATCAGGGTATTTTGATTTAAACCACGCCAAAATTGCCACGCCCCTATCGCTGACCTACGCTTAATCCATCCTCAATGCGAACCGAGATTCTGCCTTCCATGAATAAACTATTGCAAGTGTTGTCTATCAACCAAAAAATGCTGTTGAACATGTTGATGATCGTGGGCGGAATGCTAGTGATGTTGTCACTGTTGTTTTACCAGTCAACCGAGCTGGGCAGCTTAACTAAAAAGGTGCAGTTGGCTGAAAAGCTCAATATTGGCATGTTGATGCTGCGCCGTAACGAAAAAGACTTTCTCGCCCGCAAAGATTTGAAATACATCGATAAGTTCAAAAAAAACTATCAAGTATTGATGGTCACAGCCGACAGCTATCAACAGATGAGTGCTGAGGTTCAACAAATCAGTAATTTCAAACGCTTCACCAAAGATTATCACGACAAATTCATCGCTTTGAGCGAAATGCAAAAGCAGGTGGGTTTGCATCCCAAAGACGGTTTGTACGGCGCATTACGTGATGCGGTACATGCCATTGAAGCGGGCATAAAAAGCCAAAACGAATACCGTATGTTGGCCAATATTCTGCAATTAAGGCGGCGCGAAAAAGACTTTATGCTGCGCTTCGACACGACCTACGTCGACAAATTTAAAGCCGATTTGGCGACCTTGGACGACTCACTTGCCCAGTCGTCGATTGATTCGAGTGTTAAGCAGCAAATTTCGGCCAACATGGATGATTACCAACAAAAATTCCTCGCCTTGGTCGATGGCATGACCAAAATTGGTTTAACCCCAAAAACAGGTTTGTTGGGCGAACTGCGAGAAGCCATTAGTGACGCTGAAGGATTGCTGAGCACCATGGTGACCAACACCGAAACCCATGTCGAAGAGTCGATTGATGGCATTAAATACATGGGGTTATTTGTCTCACTTGGGGTTGGGGGATTTGTTTGCCTGATCAGCTTTATCAGTAGCCGCAGTATATTGAGCCCTATCATTAGCGTTAGCGATAAAATTGGCCAAATTCGTTCGCGTAATGATCTCACGCTCAGGGCAGACGAACAGGGCAATGACGAACTAAGCACCATGGCCGGTTATTTCAACTCGTTAATGCAGGACTTTCAGCAACTGGTGGGTGAGGTCAATTCTGCGCTGTCGACACTGGATCATGCCGCTACCAATTTGTCGCAAAATGCCAGTGATACCCAACAACAAATGGGTCACCAGCTTGTTGAGACCGATATGGTGGCAACCGCCGTAACCGAAATGGGCGCTACCATCGAAGAGATCGCCAAAAACACCGAGCGTGCCGCCAGCATGTCGAACGAAACCAATGTCAACGCCAAAGATGGTTATAAAGAGGTGATGGAAACCACCAACAGCATCAATGATTTGTCGACGCAATTGGGCGAAGCGGGCAGTGAGGTGCAGCAGTTGGAGCAAGACGTGAAAAACATCGGTTCTGTAATGGATGTTATTCGTGGCATTGCCGAGCAAACCAATTTACTGGCGCTCAATGCGGCGATAGAAGCGGCAAGAGCAGGCGAACAGGGCAGAGGATTTGCCGTGGTGGCCGATGAGGTTCGAAACTTGGCGATGCGAACCCAAGAATCGACGCAAGAAATTGAACAAATCATTCAAACCCTGCAATCGCGCACCAACAACGTGGTTGAGCTGATGCAACAATGTCGCACCAAAGGCGATACCAGCGTACATCAGGCCCAAAAAGCCGGTGATTTATTGATGCGCATCACCGAAGATGTTACCGCAATATCGGATATGAGCATTCAAATCGCCAGCGCAATTGAAGAACAAAGCATGGTCGCCGCAGAGGTCAATCAAAACATCGTCAAAATCCGCGACATTGCCGACAGCTCAAACAACAACGCGGGCAGTATTTCTGACGTCAGCAACGAAGTATCTAATCAGGCATCTGTACTGGTGAATGCCGTGAGCAAGTTTAAGGTTTAAGTTAACTTATCAGTAAACTCAAACCTGTGCTTTTGTTGCCGTCAGACAAGAAACAGAAAATGGCAGCAACTGCTCATGAAACCAAATCAGACAGGCACAAATAGCTGTGATAAAATTAATACAAAATAACAACTAGACGCGAACTCACAGCCAAATATGGTGGCACTGCCTTCTTCGTTTAAAGCCTTTATTTTCGGTGGTCTGTGCACATTGGTGCTCGGTTGGCTTTCGTCTGTGGGTGCACTTAATTGGATCAATCTAAAAATTCACGATCAGGCGCTTGATTTGCCCTTTTCTGGTGCGGCTGAATCTTCGATGTTGTTGATCCACAATGATTTGACCGACGAAGCGCAGTTAAGCAGCCAGTTAAATCAGCTGGTGAAACAATTATCTGACCACCAAGCTAAAAATATTGTGTTGATGACCCGCTTTAATCGAATTGCCGGGCAGCTTGTTGGCCTGCCCCAATCGGTGCATTTGGCGATGCCTGCGGGGGCAAAACCGCACCAATCGCAAAACCCGCTCGAACAAGTTGAGTTATTTGACCTGTATGCCACCGATGGCATTCACCGTGAGTTTGGACAGGGCGACAAGTTGCTCAAGCTGTTC
>JABSOG010000163.1 GCA_013216025.1 Algicola sp.
AGGGCGTAAAACAGCACCAGCACCCCGGCAAAACCACCCAAAATCCAACGATAATTAATGTTCATAACAATATCCTTTAATGATGATGTTTATGCTGCTTTTGCTGCTGTTGTTCAAGCACCGAAACAACTTTACCGTCAACGGTGACCGCTTTGTGTGTTTTAAAGTTGAGCACCAATTTAAAGGCCTCACCCTTTTTGATTTTTTTGTTGGGTTTAAACAACATCAGGTGATAACCACCTGGCTCAAAAACCAACTGTTGATGAGGCTTAATGATGATGTCGTCGCTGACTTGCTGCATTTGCATCATGCCATTTTCCATGAGGTGTTCATGAATTTCGATTCGTGTAGATATTTTGCCTGTAACCGATTGCAACGCCACGGGTTTGTCAGAGTGATTGGTCAGAGTAAAATAACCGGCTGTGGATTTAACCCCAGGCAGCATCTCCCGCAACACCAAATCAGTAACTTTAATGTCACTGTGGGCCCAAGCCGGAGGTGCCAATAAAGCCATGAGGATTAGCAAAGCGCGTTTCATTTAGTCAATTCTCTATGTCTGTTTAACTTATAATGTGGGCATTATAGTCCTTTAAAAAATGATAGCCACCGTTCATACAGACCATACAAACAAAAAACCCTTACCGACTATAAACAGCTGTCAGCAAGGGCTTTTATTATTCAATCATTCTTTAATAGCGCATCGGTCTGTGTCTTGCCGGCCTATCGCGCACCATCAGCCATACGACCAAGCCCACCAACAATACCGGCCAACTGAACACCAAACCTCCGAAAAGGAACATAGCGCCCACCGCCACAATAGCCATGCCGCCCAGTAATGCCGAACCCAGCAATCCTGCAATCACCAGACCGACAACAAACAAGGCCACCAGAACGCCAACGATACCACCGACCAGCCCGACAATGCCGCCAATGCCGCCAACAAGGCCGGCGATAGGCTCAATAATTACATCTGAAAAGGAGAAATGAAAATCGAAATGACCCCAATGGTGGTGGTCAAGGCAGGAAAGTACCACCATGACTAACAAACCAAAACATACTGCTTTAAATAGAGTACCCAAAGAACACCTCCCATTGAAATGATGATTAACCAGTTATCGTCGAAATGTCGAACCACCGAAGTGTCGGACCATCTGAAACTTACATCCATCGGCAATTGCTCCATGCATTGCTCTAATAAGCACTTCCATGTGCAAATGTAAGATTCCAGGAGAAAGCTACGTTCCCTGACAATATGCTCCTGCATTGTCAGGATTAGTCCATCCATGGACGTAACCACAAGTGGAACTTCGCTTACTTTTTATCAACATGGACGTTGTGTATGACGTAATTGCAGGAGCAAATTACGGTCAACGCATTGAAAAGGCGGTACATCCATGTACCACGTAATTTATCGAGTACGCAGTAGTACTGAGGCAACTACATAGGCAACGCCAGTCACCATAGGCATAAGAAACAAAGCGCCAAGTGTCAAACCCCTGACCAACCAACGCTCCATGTCATAATGACGGGCAATGCCAGCACAAACGCCGGTCAACTTTTTGTTCAGTGAATCTTTATAAATGGTATTGGTGTCGTATGTTCTGTTCATCAGTTAACCCCTGAAATAATTGATAAAAACGCTTGGTTCAATAGAGTCGAAACTGACACTGTCAGTATCGACAACATCTAACAAACTAGCCGTTAGCGACTTTCTTTTTCAGCGCGTTCAAGGCATCTTCAACCTTGCTGTCGTTTTCCATTTTACGAAATTCATGGCTCAACAGAGTCACATTGGTCACGTCATAAGCCTCGACTTGAGCTTCCAAATCATCGATTTTCCGCTCGTAACTGCTAAAACGTTCAATTGCTTTGTCGATATCGCTCGAATGTGTCTGCTGTTTTACTTTCAAACGGGTTACCGCCGAAGTTTGACGCATGTTCATCGCACTTTGTTTTGCTTTGGCGTCAGCCATTTTTTCTTGCAAGCGGGCACTGTCTTCCTGTAATGCACTCAGGATCTCATTAAGCTTGTCGATGTCGGCATTTAACTGGGCCAGATCTTCGTCAATAGACTGCTTTTCGACCAAGGCGGCACGGGCCAAATCTTCACGGTCTTTAGTCAATGCCAGTTCGGCTTTGCTGCCCCAGTCGGCTGATTGTTTGGTCAACGCATTAGCTTTGCGTTCAAGATCTTTTTTGTCAGCGAGGTAACCGGCGGTATTGGCCCTGATTTCAACCAGTGTTTCTTCCATTTCGCCAATGATGAGGCGAACTATTTTTTGAGGATCCTCGGCGCGATCCAATGCTGAATTAATGTTGGCGTTTACGATATCTGTGAAACGTGAAAATACACCCATTTGACTTCCCCTTGATATTTAACAATATGATTTGTTTGCTGTTCAATGTAATACAATGGTTGTGCCAATGTGTCAAAACAAACTCAAGCCATTGTTATAATTAAATATTTTAATTTTCGTTGGATTTGACCGGGAATAAAAGTTGAGTTCAATAAAACAACGTTTGGTCATATTGACCATCGAACTGGTGGTTTTCGCCAGTAGGTTTTAGTTTAAAAATTGGTGTTATTTTCGGTAGCCAGCGTGGGCAGAAAAGATTGCCAGCCCGGTTTTTTGGACACAACAAAACGTACTCGCCTCGTGGCTGAATTTTAAAAATGAGAGAAAAATAACAAAAACGAAAAAGCGTGACGAAAATAACTTAGACATCAAAAAGCGGGGGGACAGCACTTAAAAGCGAGGACGATCAAGAAAAACGGCAATCTTGCCGCTCAACTGTACTTGCGAAGCTTAAAAAAGCCTATCTCTGCCGGGCATGTGTGGCTCGGCGGCTGTCAGTCTTGCGGCGAAAAGGCCAACCCAGGCTATCAAGTCGGGGCAGCAGGTTAATCATAACCAGAGCTGCCATAAAGCTGATAACCGGGAACATAAATAGACTAAAAGTCAATGTGTTAGGTAACATAATGAATTACTCTTCGTCTTCTTCAGTGGCTGCCAAATCGGTGATACTGACCACCGGACGACGTCCTGCTGGGGCGGCTGCATCATTGACTTGGGCGAATGCTGAGGTGTAAATGCTTTGTTCGAGTTGCGCCTGCAAATCGAATTTCAATTCCACCATGGTTTGTGCAACAGAGTAATCGACCATCTGTTTAAAAGTGATCTGCTCGGCTGATGCACCAAAACTGGCTGCGACAAGACCCAAAACCAAGCTAACTTTGACTGCGGTTGTGCTCAATAAGTTTGACATAATATAACCCTCGTTCCTGAATGTGTAATTTGTCTGATAACCAATTGGTAACAACGTTCGCTCTTTTAGTCGCTGTAACACTATGGTTGATATTAATTTAGTCGTATCAACTCTTACAAAGGTTGTGCCACAGTTTGAATTAATTTACATCTTGTTGAATTTAAAAGAAATTTATTTTTCGAAAAGATCAAACCAAACCGATCGTCGAATAAACAATCAATTCAACGTTGTGATTTAGACCAAATTACGGGGTTTCGCGCCAAATGTGGTGTGATCCGCAAAGATCAATGCCGATATCGGGATTGGGGCATCCCGATATCGGCATTTGCGGGTTTGAGCGTTCAAGGAATTAAAAGCTTTTGACCTTATGTCCGTAGGCCTAATTTACCCCCCGGGAACAAGTTGAGCAGCATCAAATAGTATCTGGGGATTTTTAGGGTTCTTACTACAATTTTCACTCAAAAAACGCCTGAATGACCGCGCACCGGGCTGAGATTGAAACAACCCCAACATATGCCTGACAATGTGCCAAACCGTGGCCCCCTGCGACACTTGCGATTCGATATAGGGCATCATACGTTCAATGATCTGATGACGGGTTAACACAGGCTCCTCACAGCCATAAAACTGTTGATCGACACCAGCCAGTATAAAAGGATTTTGATAGGCTTCACGGCCCACCATAACGCCGTCGACGTGATTCAAATGGTCTGCCATAGCATCGATAGCAGTGATGCCGCCATTGATGGTGATCTCTAAATTCGGATGTTTTTGTTTGAGCTGATACACCCTTTCGTAGTTAAGCGGTGGTACGTCTCGATTTTGCTTGGGACTTAACCCCTTTAGCCAAGCTTTGCGGGCATGCACAGTAAAAGCGCCGCAGCCAGCGGCTTCGACAGTTTCAATAAAATCGGCTAAAAACTGATATTCATCAGAATCGTCGATGCCAATACGGCATTTTACCGTCACCGGAATATCCACCGCCTCACGCATTTCGCTGACGCATTGGGCGACCAAATCAGGACGAAACATCAAACACGCGCCAAACATACCGTTTTGTACTCGGTCAGACGGGCAACCAACATTGATGTTAACCTCATCATAACCCCGTTGCTGAGCCAATTTGGCACAGTAGGCCATCGCCTTGGGATCTGAACCACCGAGTTGCAATGCCACCGGATGTTCTTCTTCGTTATATTCTAGGTAATCGCCTTTGCCATGAATGATGGCGCCGGTGGTGACCATTTCGGTGTACAACATCGCGTGTTTGGTCAATTGACGATGAAAGTAACGGCAATGACGATCAGTCCAGTCAAGCATAGGAGCAATGGATACCCGGTGACCGGCTGATTCGCTCTTTCTTTGAATGGGGCTTTGAGTTGGGCTTTGAATAGCGCTTTGGTTTTCTACGTCGGTCATACTCTATTTCTGGGTTAACAATTTCAGGGAGAGCATTTTATCTCAATGCGCGCGATCTTGAAAGAAGGCTTCAAAGAAGCTTCAAACCGCCTTTCAAAGCGAATTGATAAATGCGCTGAGATTATGCCGCCAATATGCTACCATTGCATTTATCAAGTTTTACCAAACAGACTCATTTATGTCATTGGAACATTTAGTACAAAAAGCCGCGTTGCAATGTGAAAAACGCGGTGCCCGCTTCACCCCTGTAAGAGAAAAAGTCTTTCGTTTGCTGGCCGAATCCGAAGGCGGGGTCGGTGCTTATGACTTACTCGATCAATTACAGCGCTCTGAGCCCAATGCCAAACCGGCGACCATTTACCGGGCACTCGAATTTTTAGCCGAGCAAGGATTTACCCACAAAATAGAATCAACCAACGCTTATTTGTTGTGCCATCATTTTGAACATGTCCACCCCGCCCAGCTGTTGATTTGCGATTCGTGCGGCAACGTCGAAGAATTACATTCTGACGTAATATCCAATGAATTAAACAACAAAGCAGTTGCTTTGGGGTTCAACATATCCAAGCAAACCATCGAAGCCCGAGGGCTCTGTTCCAAGTGCCAACGGGAATAAGAGCCAAGTGCCAACGAGAATAAGTGCCAAATGTCAGCTTGAGTAAGCGTTCAATAAACGTCACCAAACTGGTTGAATAGTGATATTTATTAGCACATTAGCAAGATCATCAAAACCCCGTGGCCGGAAAAATAGTGCAAAAAATATTTCAACCGCACTTTACGCCAATGTGATTAATAATATATAGTTGTTAGCAATTGTTTGTCGGCAACCCGACAGACACCGATTATCATTTCAGGTCGAATTTTATGAATGTAGAGTTTATCAATCCGTTTTTGACATCTTTGGTTAATGTCCTTTCGATGATGGCGCAAACGCAATTGAAACCCGAAAAACCCCGTTTGAAAAAAGACGAAATCGCGCTTGGCGATGTGTCTGGCATGATTGGTATGATTGGACCACAAACCAAAGGTTCACTGTCGATCAGTTTCGAGGAATCTTTGGCCCTTGATATCATGGAAAGGATGCTCGGCGAGCGTCCTGCGACCATCGACGAAGAAGTCACCGATATGGTCGGCGAGATCACCAACATGGTGACCGGTGGTGCCAAAAACATGCTGAGTGAAAAAGGTTACGATTTTGACATGGCCACTCCCATCGTGGTGTCAGGAAAAGGTCACACCATCAACCACAAAGGCGACGGTCCAAAAATCCTAATCCCTTTCACCAGTGATTCAGGCAAAGCCCATATCGAAATATGTTTCGATAAATAACCCATCAATCCCCCAGAGGAAGCTGTTATGTGGTTGCAATCTGCCATTAACCTAAGTCCACGTACCAAAGGTTTTCATTTGGTCACCGACGATATTGTTGAGAAACTGCCAGATTTGGCTAAATTAAAAGTCGGTGTCGCCCACTTTTTTATCAAGCACACATCAGCATCTATCACCATCAACGAAAATGCCGACCCAACGGTGCGTATGGACATGGAATCCCACTTCAATTATTACGTGCCCGAGAATCAAATTTATTACCAGCACGATTACGAAGGCCCAGACGACATGCCCGCCCACATCAAGGCCAGCTTGTTAGGCTCGTCGGTCAGTATTCCCATTCACAATGGCCATTTGGCTTTGGGTATTTGGCAGGGGATTTATCTTGGTGAGCATCGCTATAATGCGACTTCTCGGACGATTATTGTCACTCTGAATGGCGAGTAACCTCTGGTGCGGCGCTACGCGCCTTAATCCTGCTTCGCACGGTAAGTCAAAAGATCTCAACACGGAGGCACGGAGGAAAAAAAGAGAAAGGAAAGACCTTATAGAAGTAAAATAATACGTATTCAGTGATAAATAGATCTACCTAAATAATGTTTTTTGTTTTTCCCCTTTCTTTCTCCGCACCTCCGTGGCTCCGTGTTAAAGGTTTTTGACCTTAAGGCCGTAGGGCCAAGCAACAAGCGTAGCGTCAAGTCCCAAAGCGTAGCGCCAAAAGTTCACAAATAAAGACACTTCACCCGCTGGGTAATATTACAAAGTAGCTCATAAGGAATGGTCTCGGCCAATCGGGCGATTTCTTCGACGGGCAGTCCGTCACCCCATAAAACCACTTCGTCACCCAATTGCTCAGTTGGGTTGCTACCTAGGTCTATCGTGATCATATCCATCGACACACGGCCCACCAGCAGCACGATACGGCCATTAATCAACACTGGTGTGCCTGAGGGAGCGTTACGTGGATAGCCATCACCATAACCAATCGCGATAACGCCAATGTTGGTATCTTGTTGTGCGACCCATGCCGCACCATAACCGACAGATTCACCTTTTTTAATCGGCCTGATGGCAATCAGGCTCGACTTTAACGTCATTACCGGCGACAAATGCAGTTCTGCTGCGGTTAACTCACTTATAGGCGATACGCCATACAGCATCAATCCGGGCCGCACCCAATCTGCGCGAGCATTGGGCCAAGCGATAACGGCGGCTGAGTTGGCCATGGTTTTTTCACCAACGTGATTACTCGTCAGTTGCTCAAATAAAGCGATTTGCTGCTGAGTTTTATCATTATCAGACTCATCTGCACAGGCAAAGTGCGTCATCAATCGCATTGGCTGATGCACATTTTTCGATTGGTTTAACCAGTGATAAGCCTCTTCAAAAAACGCAGGTGCGACACCCAAACGATGCATACCGGTATCGACCTTAAGCCACACATTGAGCGGTGATTCTAGCTTTGTCGACAGAATAAGTTCTATTTGGTGGGGTATATGAACAACCGTTTGAATGTTGTTGGCGACCAGTATCGGCAGGTCCTGGGCATGTAAAAATCCTTCGAGTAAAACAATCGGTTTGACGATGCCCCCCGCTCTGAGCGCCAACGCCTCGTCTATACGGGCAACACCAAAGGAATCGGCATCTTTAAGCTGCTCGGCAATCGGCACCAAACCGTGCCCATAAGCGTTTGCTTTGAGCACGGCCAGAACTTTACTTTGAGGGGCTATTTGTTTTACTTGAGCGAAATTGTGTTGTAGCGCCGTAAGATTGATCTCGGCAGTAGCTGTGATCATTTAATACTCATCATCATAAGCAGGCCCAGCGTAGTTATCGAAGCGCGAGAACTCACCTTGAAACGTCACTCGGCACTTACCGATTGGGCCGTTACGTTGCTTACCTATGATGATTTCTGCGGTGCCTTTGTCTTGTGAATCTTCGTTGTAAACCTCGTCACGATAGATAAACATGATCAAATCGGCATCCTGCTCTATCGCACCCGATTCCCTCAAATCTGAGTTGATTGGACGTTTATCAGCACGTTGCTCCAAACTACGGTTAAGCTGTGATAACGCCACCACCGGGCATTTCAGTTCTTTGGCCAGTGCTTTTAAGGATCGTGAGATTTCAGATATTTCGAGGGTGCGGTTTTCAGACAACCCCGGCACCTGCATCAGCTGCAAATAATCTATCATGATCATACTAATACCACCGTGGTCACGGGCAATACGACGAGAGCGAGAGCGAACCTCTGTGGGTGTCAAACCCGAACCATCATCAATATACATTTTGCTTTTTTCGACCATCATGCCCATGGTGCCCGAAATTCGAGCCCAATCCTCATCATCGAGCTGACCGGTACGTACTTTGGTTTGATTCACCCGGCTAAGCGATGCCAACATCCTCATCATGATTGATTCTGCGGGCATTTCGAGTGAGAAAATCAGTACTGGTTTGTCTTCAGTCAACGAGGCATTTTCGCACAGGTTCATGGCAAAGGTGGTTTTACCCATCGATGGACGGGCAGCGACAATAATCAAGTCGCTCGGTTGCAGGCCGCTGGTCATTTTATCCAAGTCGTTAAAACCGCTCGGCACCCCAGTAATACCATTGGTGGGATTTTTATACAGTTCTTCGATTTTGTCTACGGTTTTTTCCAAAATGGAGTGTAGTGATTTAGGCCCTTCATTCACATCGGTTCTGGCCTCGGCGATTTTAAACACCTTGCTCTCGGCAAAATCCAGCAATTCATGGCTCTTGCGCCCTTGGGGATCATAACCGGCTTCGGCAATTTCGTGGGCAACGCCAATCATTTCTCGTACCACCGCCCTTTCGCGCACAATATCCGCATAAGCGTTGATATTGGCAGCACTGGGGGTGTTTTTGGCAATTTCGCCCAAATAAGCAAAACCACCAACTTCTTCGAGTTGACCCATTTGCTCCAACTGTTCGGTCACTGTGATCAAATCAATCGGGTTACCCGACTCGGCCAATACCGCGATAACTTCAAAGATTTTACGATGGTTCTGAGAATAAAAATCCAGCCCGACCACCCTTTCTGAAACTCTGTCCCAGGCCTGATTGTCGAGCATCAAGCCGCCGATCACAGACTGTTCCGATTCCGTTGAATGAGGTGGTACCTTGAGGGAACTCACTTGTTGTTCGTCGTCTTCAAACCGGTCCTTGAACTTACTTTTTCCCTTGAATTTGCCTTTACCCTGAAAGTTGCCGCTGTCCTGGAAGTTGTTTTGGTTTGCCATGTTGTGCTTGTTGGAAGGACTAATGAGGTTATTATCTTATGAAGTGCCGGACGTAACAACCGTTATGTTGGTTTTCTACCACGTCTTTTAGCAAAATAATGCTTTACCGATTTACCCTGTTCATTTATGCCCTGACAATATGCATCCTGCATTGTCAGGATACCATCCGTCCCTGGATATAATCACATAAAGTAAGCACATCCATGTGCAAAAAAAAGTTACTTTTTCTGGATGGTCAAGTTACCGCTGACCGAAGTCATCTCAACCTTAGCATCGCCACCACCAATACTGAACTTGAGGTTACGTGCGGGGCCATATTTTTGCTTGGTCACTTGATCATCAGTCAAACGGTTTTTGATTCGTCCACCGGCATGAGAGGCTAAGCGGAAACGGCCACCAACATCACCCGAGACGCTCAAAGTCGCGTTACCACTAACTGTGGTGATGGTTACCGTAGCATCGTTAGACAGCTCAACCGACGCGTCGACGTTACCATTAACAGTAGAAATTTCCAATTCGTCTGTGGTTTTCAAATCCAAATCGATTTCGCCGTTGACGTTTTCAACAATCACCCGGGTCGCTTGGCTCCTTGAATCAATTGAGCCGTTAACCGTGGTGTAAACCACCTGACCTTTAGAGCCATGATCAACCACTTTGCCATTGACAGTGGCCAGCTTGATTTTGCCATCAAGGCCCTTGGCCCTGATATCGCCATTAACCGTTTCGAGCCTAATCCGTTTTGTCAGCGCTTCGGCGCGTACATTGCCGTTCACGGTATGAATATTCGCGCCACCTGACACCGACTTAATCGATACATCGCCATTAACCGATTGAAATTCGACATTAGAGCCCTTCGGCACAAAAATCTTCAACTGTGATCCGTCTTCATCTTTGTAACCACCGCGCATACGCTTGGGCACTTTGACTTTGAACACCGTATAACCGTTTTCGGTTTCGAAGGTATAACCCTTGGCTTTTTCATCCAACTCGCCAGTAACTGACATCTGATTTTTGTTCCAGCCAACGATTTCGACCGTGCCGCGCATATTCTCAATGCTAACTTGTCCATTGGCCCTGACGTCTAATACCTCATCTATCTTTTCACCAGCTTGCACCAAACTGGCAAACCCTGCACCAAACAGCAGAGTCGCTGCGCAAAATACTTTGGAGACATTCATAATTAAACCTCTTAGTTAAAACTTACTATTAATGCTTTTAGATCGTCTGCCATGGACTTTTATTCACGGCTTTAATCAAATCAAGTTGTTGTTGATACGTCTGTTGCAGCATCTTAATCAGCTGGGCATTACTTGGGTCTTGATCCAACACCTTTTTAATGGCTGTGGCCGCCGAATCCAGCTCTTTAAGCTGAGCCCGCCAGTTATCGGCATTAGGTTTTTGGCCTTCATATTTCACCAGCAGATCGTGCTTTTGAATTTCGAAAGATTCAGTCATCTCGGTCACATACTCCAAATTCTCACCCGAGACTTGAGTAGCCGGTACCTGAACAGAAAGCGACGCTTCACCTTCTCCTGCACCAAGGGGAATGTTGGCATTAAGTGTCAACCAAGCGGTGAAACCCAATACCGCGAAACTGGCGGCGACAGCGGACAATTTTTGATAAGAAAAAGCTCGCTTACCCTGTTGCTGCTGCTCGATAGCATTATCGATACCCGCCCACAGGTCCCTCGATGGTTTCATCTGGCGGGGCAGCGCATCAATCTGTTGCTGTAATGTTTTGTCAAATTCAAGATCATTCATTTTCAATCCACTCTCTTAATAAACCTCTGGCCCGATGATACTGAGCTTTACTCGACCCGACTGCTATCCCCAATTGGTTGGCAATCTCTTCGTGGCGATAACCTTCAATGGCAAACAACACAAACACCATTCTGGCCTGCTCTGGCAAGCGCTGTATTTTCGCTTCTAGCCCGTGTTCTAAATGAACATCCTCAACCCCGGTCTCTTCAACTGACACCTCTTCGGTTGAACGAAAACGGTTCCACCAGGTATTACGCTTGCGATAATGAGTCACCGCCAAATTGGTGGCTACCGAGTACAGCCAGGTTGAAAACTTACTTTCTTCACGAAACGAATCAATTTTTTTCCATACCTGAATGAAGACTTCTTGCACTGTGTCTTCAGCCGTACTGGCATCACCGAGCAGGCGATAACAAATACCGTACACTCGACCACAATATTGCTGATACAGCGCCTGGTAAGCATGACGCGAGCCTTGCTTAACCTGTCGTATCAATTCGGTTTCATCATCGCTAAGGAATCGCTTCCCCGCATCAATCACATTGTCCTGGGTATTGTTTTGAGAATTCAAAATAGTTGCTGTTTGCCTAATTTGTAAAGTATGACGGGGCTATTGTATGAAAGGTTTAAAAGGATATGAATGTTTTTCGTCTGGAGCATAAAAAATTGAGCGCTTTTGACTTTGCCTTACCCTCACCAACGGCAAAACACCCTGTCTGCTCAAGCTCAACCAACTGGGGATCAAACCCATGCACAAGGTTATTAATCACCAACTCAACAAACCCGGTGCCCTTACCCGCAGTTAACCCCGGAGCTATGGGGACTCAAATAACTCAACGACCGGTTTTTTTGATAATAAACCACCGCAGCCGGCGTGGCTAGTATTTACGCAAGCGAATCCTTACAAGCCCCTGCACTGATAACATCAAAGCAATACTCACCACATGTCTAGTGACACTTTATCAGGGGTTTATCGCGATCATCAAAAATGCGGGAACAGGAAAATGAACACGGTTTAACAGAGGACAACATGAACAGTTAGAAAATTTCGATATCGACATTTTCTTGTATATCGGCTTCGAGCAGGTTGTCTGCCAACAATTGCTGATAACAAAACACTCGGTTACGACCGTGTTCTTTGGCGTAATACAACGCTTTATCAGCATCACCAAACACCAGCGTTGGGTTGGCTTGACGGTCGATGTGAGAATAACCAATACTTACGGTGATCTGTCCAATTTGAGGGAAGTCGTTTGTCGCGATGGTGGTTCTAAAGCGTTCAAAAGTCTCTTGGGCTTGTTTTTGAGTCAATCCAGTCAGCAATACCGCAAACTCTTCACCACCGTAGCGAAACAATGAGTCTGCATTACGAAAACACTGACGCATATGCCGAGCCATCCACAACAACACCTCATCGCCAAAAAGATGGCCAAAATCATCGTTGACCCGTTTGAAAAAATCGATATCGATGATGCCAAGAAAATTGGTGGGTTCGGGTTGGCGAGCACGTCGCTCTCCTTCGATGTGGGCTTCATTGACCGTACTGCGAACCAAAGAAGATAATCGGGTATCGAACATACGACGATTATACAGGCTGGTCAGAGCATCTCTTTCACCAGCATCGAGCAACGCCAAAAAGTTGGAGAAAATACAACCGATGGCGCTGAGGATGGTCAAATCAGGTTT
>JABSOG010000164.1:0-3062 GCA_013216025.1 Algicola sp.
CGTGGGTCGGTGGCACCGCCAGCATGAACGAGATAATGAAAGCCATGGCTGTCGACAGCATGGCGTCGGCCAGTTTGCTCAGCGGTGCGGTGACACTGGCCAAAATATTCGGCACTTTTGTTGCTGCGTTTTTCGCGGTCAAGTTAGGCATCAAGCGTGCATTTTTTGTCTCAGCCGTATTGGTTGGGGTCGGTGTATTGACCCCGGTTGCCCCCAACTACGAACTGTTGTTGCTCAGCCGTTTTATTATGGGGCTGGGTGGTGCGCTGATGGTGGTTTATTTTAATCCCATTGTTTTACATTGGTTCAGCGCCGAGCAAAGACCAGTGGTCAACGGTCTTAATGCCGTGGCGTTTAATATTGGCACCGCGATAGTGTTGTGGTTTATGCCGCAAATCAATCAATTGAGCGGCGGCTGGCAAGCCAGTTTGGTCGCCTTCTCATTGGCCAGCCTGTTAATGGCGGGGCTGTGGTTATTGGTTAAGTTTGACAGTGCCGACAGTGATGCAAAAGCTGGCGCAAGTGAGCAAACACCCTACAGCTACCGGGATGGCCTGCGCGACAAGTTCAACTGGGTTTATGCCTTGAGTTATGGCGGCTTGCTGGCGTTTTATATCTGCTTGTTTACCTTTTATCCTCAGGCAGGCATCAGCCACAGTAAATGGGTGATAGGCTCGGGCATCTTCGGCACGGTCGCGGGGATAATGTTCTGCCAGCAAGTGAGTTTGAGAATACCGGTGATCCGCTGGTCAGGGTTGGCGATCACCTTGTCGATTATCTGCCTGACATTCATCGATAATTCGGCATTACAGCTGCTGGCAGCGATGTTTCTAGGCTTTTTCATCTTTTTGCCGATGACGGCCCTTATCACTCTGCCTCAGGAATTACCAGGCATGAACACCCAGCGAATTACCGTGGTATTCAGCTTGTTCTGGTCAATCAGTTATCTGTTTGCCACCGTTGCCTTGTGGATATTCGGCAAGCTGGTGGACTTAAATCAGGGCGATTTTGGACCTTCGTTCATTTTTATCACCGTGCTTAGCACCAGCTTGTTTGTCGGCAGTTTTTGGCTGCCTGAAACCGCCAATGCCCACAAGCAATCAATACAACCACAGGAAGCCGTATGATGGTATCAGCAAAACTCCAACCTTTTTTGGCCGATGTAAACAAAGCAATAGCCCAAGCCAAAGCCGACAACATCGCCTTTAGCGCCGAGGTTGTACGTGTAAACCTCGACAAGCTCGGTGCCTTGGTCACCACCACGCCCCAAGTTGCCAACATCACCGACACGACCGTTCAAGGCGTGCCAGTGCGAGTTTATTTACCAAAAACAGAACTGGAACCTGCACCTGAAAAAGCAAACGACTTGTCGGTATTGATTTACTTTCATGGTGGCGGCCACATGTGCGGCAGTGTTCAATTGTATGATCCGATGTGCCGTAAAATAGCCTCGGCTACCGGGTGTATTGTGATCTCGGTCGAATACCGATTGGCACCAGAACACCCTTATCCGGCGGGAATAGACGATGCTCAATTGGTTGTAGAAAACTACGCCGAGGTGCTCGACGGACTTAACGCAGGCAGCGAGTTGATTATCGCCGGAGACAGTGCGGGTGGTGCTATCTGTACGACCTTGGCAATGAACAATCAGCACAACCGGGCTGTAAACATCGACAAACAAATTTTGATATACCCCAGTGTTGATTACACCATGAGCCATCCGTCGGTCGCGCAAAATGGCAAAGGCTTTTTGTTGGAAAGCGACAAGGTTGCTTGGTACTTCGACAGCTATTTTCAGCACGGCGAAGACCGAAAATCCGTTTCGCCGCTGTTTGGTCTGATAACCTCACAGCTGCCAAAAACCCTGGTTGTCACCGCTGGTTGCGATCCTCTCAGAGATGAAGGCTTAGCTTATGTCGCTGCGCTGAAACAACAGGCTGTGCCGGTGCAACACGAGCACTTTGACGACATGGTTCACGCCTTTATGAATATTGAAGATTTGGTGCCAGAAGAATGTCAGCGGTTGTTTGAGATTATTGGCGGGTTTGTTTGATCGATTTTTTGTTTGCAACCACCGCATAAATCCATCCTTGGAGGGTGTCGTAAAAGTCAATAATTTCTCCCGTAGGTCGCGGTTGAACGGCGAAGCCGGAAGCCCGACACCCCGTAAATGGTCAAAATCACGTTACTTGTAAGATAAATCAACCGATTGTCGGGCTTCGTCGCAAGCTCCTCAACCACGACCTACATACAATTCGACTATTACGACACTATCCTTGGAGCCCTAAGGACACCCTCCAATTTCAAAATACCCTTCACTGGTCTGGGCCAAAGTGGTGCTATAAAAGATGTTATACAGCCCCATATTTTCACCCGAACCTACAGCAAAAGCATAAATCCCGTTGGTGGTCGCACTGCCTGTCACTACATGTGAATAATTGCTCGCTGTAGACTCTGTACAGTCGAAACTGCTACCACCACCAGTATCTGGATCGCCTGTTCCGCCACCGTTATCTGGATCACCAGAACCGCCGCCGCTATTACCACCATCACCGCCACCTGTACAGGCTTGTGCTGCACCAGCGCAGCTTGGCGCACCATCGGCAATCCACGCGCATTGATCTGTGCCCGAGGGATATTCGCGCATAGTAAATGCTGCGGTGCCAAACTCCAGATAACAGCTCGAATAACCTACGCCCCAAGTGATATGCCCTTGATCAATATGCAAGTTATAGTTACCTGTCACACCGGCATCAATTGAAAAGTCGACATTGTCTGTGCTGCTTAGTGCTGTGTCGTCTGTCGCAGTTACCACAGCATTATTTGACCCGCCCGGCAAATTGCATTGCTCAGCCGAATATTGATTGCCAACGATTGTCGCAACAACATCGCCATTGGCAAAACTGACCACAACACTCGTTAAATTCTGATTGGCATCAACAACAGTGCCGCTGACCGTTACGCATTGACCAGCGACAGCTGCGTTAATACCACTCAATGTGGGTGCTGTTGCCGCAGGCTCTGGACCAACTCTGACTGTCACCGAAACCTCATCGCCATCT
>JABSOG010000164.1:3072-12617 GCA_013216025.1 Algicola sp.
CATCTTTACCCTCATTGTCGGTAGCAATGGCAACAACACCATATAAACCATTGGCCAAAGCGCTGCTTGTCGTTGCAAATGCGCCGCCATTTTGAATAGCAGTGACATTAATGGTTTCAACCAGTGCGGGTGTGCCGCTATCCAAAGCATTAATTGACAACTGAACATTAATGACGCTGCCTTCTGGGTCAATCGCATTGCCAGAAACAGACAAACTGCCATTGTTATCAATCGCCGTCAAATTACTGAGCACAGGCCCAGAATTTCGGTCGACTCTTTGGTTATTGTCGGCAAAAAACTGGCCAAGGTAGGTGGCAAAGTTAATGCTACTATTGGCAACATACTGCCCGGAAGCACCGACACCGCCAGACCAGGAGTGGTCAAGGCCGTCAAACCACAGCATCGCCACACGATTGTCCGCCCACAACGTTTCAGAGGCCGTATGACCCAGTCCGTCAGACAGGTTATTGGTGCCCGATAACTGGCTTACACCATAAACATTAGCGAATCCATTGGCATTTTGCTGGTTGTAGCAAGTGTTCACTGTGGTATCAGCCGTGCCATGCCCAATGGCGGCGATTTGTGTGGCAAAGTGATTTTTGTACGAACCGGCATAACCTTCACAGCGTGATTTGAACGTTGCAGTTGATACCGTCTCGCAGGTGGTGATGGCCCCGTTTGAACTGGTGCCGATGGTCGGCCCGGCGCTTGGCGCAACACCGGCAAAAACATCCGGTGCAACACAAGCGGTTTGGGCCGCCATTGCACCGCCGGAAGACAAACCGGTGATATAAACCTGGTTGGGGTCGATATTTCTGGCAACATCACCGCTCATGGTATTGGCCAGGTTAATCAGGTTTTTATAATCACCAGATGTGCGGTTTTTGGCTCCCTGCCAGTACGACCAACAGCTGTATCCCGCTTTATTCATGGCATCCGGCACGGCGATGACCATGCCGTGAGCCTCTGCAGCATCTTCCAGTTTGGCGGTCAGATAATTGCTGATCGGTTGCACACAACCGTGCAGTACAACCAGCAATGACTTGCCAGAACCTATGGTTGAGTTGCTGTCGGGTGTGTAAATATTGACTTGATTAAAACCACCGATAGCGACATTTTGCTGCCAGCTTCCGGCGTTTGAAGATGCTGCTGCCAGTGAGGCGAATAGCACCAGCGCGCCTTTTAAAATGTTTTGTGTTGATAACCATTTCATTGTTAAGCCTTATTATTTTAAGATTGAGTATTATTTGTGGAGGTGCGATATTTCGACCAATCAGTTGAAAAATCGCTCAGCCGAATTCAGATTATGGTAAAGCCTGCTGTGTTGATATTGACCTTTAGTGCCAAGAGGAGAGGCTGTGCTGATCCGGAAAATAAAGCGCCAGAAGGCGCTTTTGAAATGACTGTCGAGTCGCTTAACGAATTAACTCAAGCTGTTTGGCTGCGGTATCCGTTTGCAATTCGAAATGCCCCAAGGTATAGGTGAATGTGGCATCTTCCGACCAAATCCGGCTGCTGTGATAGCCGCCAACCGTACATACCCCGGTAGCACAGATGATTTGGTCACTGTAACTCTTGATGGAATAAACTTTGTCTCCTAATGGTACGCCGTAGAGGCCGTCTAGGAATGGGCTGCTGACAGATAATCCTGCTGAGCCACAAGTGCTCGACCAGAAATTCATCGGATACACACCGCAAGACCACAAACCACGAAAAGCCCCGGCTACGCCGACAAAGGTATCGACATAAGCAGCGACACCGAGTTTTTCTATTTGCTGGGCTGCCAGCGTGGCCCCCATTGAATGGCCAATCACGTCGATTTTGCCGGTGCAAGACTGCGACAATGCCGCCGATATGGCCGTCTTGACTGGGGTTTCTTCGCTGCCGCTGTGATTATTGCAGCTGGCGCAGGTTTTGGATCCCCAGTCAGGTCGAAAAATATCCTCTTTTGCATAGCCTTGGCTGCGCAAAAGGTTATAGGTATTTTGCCAACTGTCGGGGTCAGCAGTATTGCCATGCACCAGCACAACGCTGTCAAGACAGGCCAGCACGGAAGTGGCGGACAATAGGCTCATTACCGCCAAAAGTGTTTTGCAACTTGTTATTACTCGTTTTATTATCATTTTTAGTCTCCTGTTAGTGGAGCTTCAACTGTAATAAATCGAGCAAATAAACAACATTGTACTTTGGTGCCAGAGCCGATTGAAACTCTTGGAGGTTCCACTCTTACTTGGCAACGCCGTTGTTGTTTTCGCTGAGGATTGAGGTCGCTGCTGCTATCCCCGACAGGATTTTACATACTCAAACGGCTCATTCGAGTCTGGTCATACAAACGAACATGTTTTACCTCATAAGGCCCAGCCAAATCAGACTGCGCCAGAATCTTCTGGTCAAACTTCATGTTGATTGACTGCTCGCCAGCGCTTAGATTGCGGGCGCTGTGAGTTTCCATGATGGGCTTGAGCTGGCCATTGACATCATGACCATACAAAATCCCTCTGACTTCAAATCGGCCGGCTTCAACCACATTTAAAGCAAATTTGGTCTGCTGACCATTCACTTTGCCAGCACTGTTTTGTTGCAGCGATGCGGTTTGTGGTGCTAGTGCGAAAGCGATTTTAGCGGTGCGATGAACTTGCTGACCGTTGATGGTGGCCATGCCATTGACATGTAATTCGTGTAATCCGTTAATCGGCGCTTCAATAACATCGCCTTTGGCAAATTCAGTGGCTAACACTTGGGTTAAACCATTAGCGAGCTGCTTGGTGGGTACCGTCATTTTTTTGCCAGAAGGCGACAAGATAAAAGCATCGACAACTTGCATCGCCAAGGTATCGTTTTTACTGGTCATCAAGGCATCAAAACTGAGGGTTTCACCCTGCAGGTAATGCTGTTTTTGGGTTGATAGTGTCAGTTTGTTGCTCGAATGCTTTTCTTTCACATGGATCACAAACTGTTTGTCGGCGGCCAAAGCACCGCTGTAGCTTAATTTGAACGCGCCGGGTTTGACGGCTTTGTCCATTTTGATGGCTGAAGCATTGGCAAAAACACCTGTCGCTTTTAAAGCGTCTTCTTTAATGACATTGGCCGCAAGGTTCAGGTGTGGTTTGGTCGCAGAGTGCAATTTCAAGCGGGTACCGTCGAGCGCCTTACCGTCTTTGCCTTGGCGCGAGATTTTAATCAAAGCGCCTGCAACTGTGGTGTGAACATCAACGCCAGCGTTTAACTGTTTGCCAGTTACTGTGAACCAGTATTCGTCACTTTGGCTTGTTACGGCTTCGGTGTTTATTGTCAACTGGGCCTGTGGTTGTAAAGCAAAGCTGAAGCTCATTGCCTGATTGGCCTGAGACTGTGATATATGAGGGGCGGTTGTTGGTGTGTTAACCTCGGTTTGCTGTATACCTGCAACGGCGCTGGTGGTACTCATTAATCCCGCTACGGCCAAAGCCAGTGTTTTCATTTGCTGAGCTTTAAGTAAAAAAGTCATGGTCTTGCTCCTATATATCGTTACGAATGATGACATCAAGACCAAAACAGTCACGACGGCTTTGCTGGTGGCTTAGTGGCTCTGAACCATTGGTGCGGTTTTTGTCGGTAAACCAGACAGACCCTGCGGCGCTTTGTGAGCTGCATTCTAAAAATCCGTCAGAACAATTGTCTAGCCAGTTTTGCGTAGTTTCTAATGCAACCTGATACTGGTAACCAGCGCAGTAGCTGTCGCCATCCCAAAAGGCCGAATCTACATCGGAGCCAACCACCGCCTTAAAGTTTTTAGGTAGGTTTGGGCGACCTGCGGTGCCGTAAAGATAATTCTGGTTGTAATAGCTCATCCAACTGACTTGCTGTTGGCGAACCGCATCGCTGTCATAACCGAGCAGCCAACCCAGCAAGGATTCAAAGGCATTGCCTGCGATGGCTGCATCGGCCAAAGGCGTGCCAGCACTTGAAGGTGCGAGTGCGGTAACGTTGCTAATCGCGTTGATAATGGCCGGGAAACGCGGGTCCCAAGTAGGGTTAGACATGATCCAGCGCACAATGTTGCCACCATTGGAGTGGGTGATGGCATACAAGCTGGTGATGTTGTTGTTTTGCATGTAGGTGGTTAATTGTGCGGCCAAACAACCTGAGGCATCGGCATCCCACATGTATTTATCGAAGTTACAGTTGATCACAACGTAGTTCTTGTTGTCCTCGAATTGGTTTTGCATGACTGATTTGATGAAATCGCCAGTCCAGTAGTCGTTATAGGCGTCAGTCTGATGACCTGTACCGTGAATGAATGCTACGCCAGAATTAGCGAAGGCCCCGAGTGAGAACAGTGATAGGACAGCGACAGCGCCCCATTGTATAGTTTTGCAAATTGTCATTTTATTATTATCTCTTTGGATTTTTTATTGTTTTTCCCGTCTTTGCCATTGTCCTTTTTGTTCCTTTAAGTAGATTCCATTTAAAGCCGTTTTCTGGTTAGATTTATGAAATTAACAGGTATGACCACACACCTCATACCAGTTAATTTATGACCAAATAAACATGCTGTCAAGGGGTAAACAAGAAAATAGATGAAAAAAGTGTATGTGGGTGTGTCGGATTTTTAACACTGTTACGAGGAGGGATTTGTCACAAAAAAAATCAAAAAAAACGACACCCAAACGGCCAAAAAGGCCCGTGCAGATATCGTTTTTTCGGTCTTGTATTACAGCAGTTTAAACCGCTACCAATAGCACCAATTAGCTATTAAGCGTTTGATTCAACAATCTTTTTCATGTCAGTCATATAACCGCGAAGTTCTTTTCCGATGATTTCAACACCATGGGTTCGAATGGCTTCGTTGGCTTCAATCAAGCGGGCGTTATCGACACCGTTTGAAGGGTCTTTGAGGCCTTCACCGAGTTGCTCAAGACTCAGTTTGGACGCATATTCTTCTAACATTGGTACCGCTTCGTGAACAAACAAATAGTTGCCGTATTCTGCGGTATCAGAGATAACCACGTTCATTTCGTAGAGTTTGTTACGGGCGATACAGTTGGCGATAAGTGGGGTTTCATGCAGTGATTCGTAGTAGGCAGACTCAGCGACAATGCCTGAATCGACCATCGCTTCAAAGGCCAGTTCAACACCCGCTTTGATCATTGCGACCATGAAAATACCTTTGTCGTAGTACTCTTGCTCGGTGATCTCAGTGTCGCAATCAGCGGCTTGTTCAAAGGTGGTATCTGCGGTTTCTTCACGCCATTTATGCAGGTTCACATCGTCATTATGCCAGTCTTCCATCATGGTGGCCGAGAAATGACCTTCGATGATGTCATCCATATGCTTTTGGAACAACGGACGCATAATGTCTTTGATCTCATTCGACATGTCATAAGCCAGCAGTTTGCCTGGGTTTGACAAACGGTCCATCATGTTGGTGATACCACCGTGTTTCAAGCCTTCTGTGGTGGTCTCTAAACCAAATTGCAGTAATTTACGTGCCCAACCGGCGTCAACACCTTGGGCAATCAAGCGTTTGTGACCTAAAACAGCGGCGGTTTGTAACATCCCGCACAAGATGGTTTGTTCGCCCATCAAATCTGATTTAACTTCGGCAATGAAAGAGGATTCTAATACCCCGGCACGGTCGCCACCGGTAGCGCTGGCGTAGGCTTTGGCGATTTTATGGCCATCACCTTGAGGATCGTTTTCAGGGTGAACGGCGATAAGGGTAGGCACCCCGAATCCACGTTTGTATTCTTCACGTACTTCTGTACCAGGACACTTAGGTGCAACCATCACCACGGTGAGATCTGATCGGATTTGCATACCTTCTTCAACCACGTTGAAACCGTGTGAATAAGCCAGTGTCGCGCCTTGCTTCATTAGTGGCATAACCGCCGTTACAGCTGAGGTATGCTGTTTGTCTGGTGTCAGGTTCAAAACCATGTCGGCATCGGGGATAAGTTCTGCGTAGTTGCCACACTTAAAGCCATTTTCGGTGGCCCACTGCCACGATTGACGTTTTTCGGCAATGGCAGCGTCACGTAAAGCGTACGAGATATTACAACCTGAATCACGCATGTTCAAACCTTGGTTCAAACCTTGTGCACCACAACCAACAATTACAATGTTCCAATCTTTGATGAAGTTACAGCCGTCGGCGAACTCTTCTCTTTTCATGAAACGACATTTGCCCAACTGGTCGAGTTTTTGGCGCAAACTTAATGTATTAAAATAATTATTACCCATGGTTGTTCCTCTAATAAGCATTGACAATGTCAGTTCGACTGACGGTAACTACAGCATAGTATAAAAAATTCATTGAGAAAAATGATTCCGAATATTGTCGTACTGTTCGCACAAAAATGGCGCAAGTCATATCATATAACCAAAAGTTTTAGGCGGTCTGACCTGTCACATTTATTCATTTTTCTCTTGGGATATCAAACAGGTGCAGAGTCTTTCCCCACCTGCTGGCCATTGGATGTTAAGGGGTTAGTCAATGATATAAAAATGCACCTTGATGATATTTTCAAGCACAATTGACAACGTTGTCAATTAGACTGTCATTTTGACAATTAAAAACGGTTGACTTTCAAAGTCAAATAAATCAACAATGAAAAGGCATCGGGTCAACAAGCCCCCTTTATTTGCAGCAATTTATTGAACCTATCTATTGAAAGTGCAGTGTAACTTAGAATTTATATAAGTAAAAATATGAAAAACTTGACCGTCCTTAACATTATTCTCAGCATTGTGGTGATTATTATCGAATCACCACGGGGGTCTTGTTGAATTAAAAGTTAAGTAAAATGAATTCATCAAAAACCCCCGCTCCGAAAGGACCGGGGGTTTTTTTGTACATGGATGTACTTATCCTGCGGATTCATGGATGAATAAGAGCAGGGTGCACTTTACAAAGGGCCTGAAGATTAAGGTTATATGAAAATTTCGATGAGTATCAACTGATAACAACCTTTACCGATGTAAGACATTGTAAGTGAATAAGAACGAATAACGTACGATAAAAGCCATGTTCTGTGTAAGAACTTTCTGACCCGGGGCTACCGCAAGTGGCTATTGTCGGGTTTATTATCAGGCTTTGGGACATGACTGTTTTTATCGTCCTTTTTAGTGACTTTGTCGCTGTAATCATTTGCTTTTTGGGGCTTTTTGGACAAACTTTGATTAACGAGGGTAAAAGGCTCAATCGCTGTCATGGCCTAACCCATAAATAGATAACACATATTAGATCAGGAAAATAACATGCCCAAGTTAAAAAGTGCTACCGTAACCGAAGGTCGTAATATGGCCGGAGCCCGAGCCTTGTGGCGGGCAACCGGTGTTAAAGATGAAGATTTCGGCAAACCCATTATTGCGGTGGTTAACTCGTTTACCCAATTTGTCCCTGGCCATGTTCATTTGCATCCGCTCGGTCAGTTGGTCGCCAGAAATATCGAAGCGGCTGGCGGTATCGCCAAAGAATTCAATACCATCGCCATTGATGATGGTATCGCGATGGGTCACAGCGGTATGCTCTATTCATTGTCATCGCGCGACCTAATCGCCGATTCGGTAGAATACATGGTCAACGCCCATTGTGCCGATGCCATGGTGTGTATATCTAACTGTGACAAAATCACCCCGGGCATGTTGATGGCGGCATTACGTCTTAATATACCGGTGGTTTTTGTTTCTGGTGGCCCTATGGAAGCGGGCAAAACCAAGTTGTCAGATCAAATCATTAAACTCGATTTGGTCGACGCCATGGTTAAAGCCGTCGATCCGAATGTATCTGATGAAGAGTCAGAAGAGGTCGAACGTTCAGCTTGCCCAACTTGCGGTTCGTGCTCTGGCATGTTCACCGCCAATTCTATGAACTGTTTAACCGAAGCGCTCGGTTTGTCTTTGCCGGGTAACGGCTCAATGCTGGCCACTCATGTGGGTCGCAAAAAACTGTTTTTGGATGCGGGTAGACGCATTGTTGAGCTGTGCACCGCTTATTACAAAAATGACGATGAAAGTGTATTGCCACGAAACATTGCCACCAAAGCGGCTTTTGAAAACGCCATGTGCCTCGACATTACCATGGGCGGCAGTACCAATACCGTGTTGCATTTACTGGCTGCTGCACAAGAAGGCGAAGTAGACTTCACTATGGCCGATATCGACAGATTGTCGCGCACGGTACCTAATTTGGCTAAAGTCGCTCCATCCACTGCACAATACCATATGGAAGATGTGCACCGTGCCGGGGGCGTCATTGCCTTGCTTGGCGCGTTGGCACGAGCCGACTTGCTAGACACCACTGCGCATCATGTGGCCGGGGGCAGTCTGCAAGATGTAATTAATAAATGGGATATTTCTACCACCGACTGTGAAGACGTTAAAAAATTCTACCGTGCAGGTCCCGCCGGTATCCGTACCACAGAGGCATTCAGTCAAGATTGTGTTTATCCTACGCTGGATGATGATCGTGAAGGAGGCTGTATTCGAGACAAAGAATTCGCGTATAGTCAAGATGGGGGTTTGGCGGTACTTAGCGGTAACCTCGCGCCAGATGGCTGCATTGTTAAAACTGCGGGTGTCGCTGACGATAGCTTGGTATTCCACGGTCCAGCGGTGATTTTTGAAAGCCAAGATGATGCGGTTCACGGCATTCTCAACAAAAAAGTTAAAGCAGGCGATGTTGTGGTCATTCGCTACGAAGGGCCAAAAGGCGGACCGGGTATGCAAGAAATGCTTTACCCTACCAGTTATCTTAAGTCGCTTGGACTTGGTGCCAAATGTGCACTGATCACCGATGGTCGTTTCTCGGGTGGCACATCTGGGTTGTCTATCGGTCACGTCTCACCAGAAGCGGCCAGTCATGGGGCTATTGCACTGATTAAACCCGGCGATGATATTGCCATTGATATCCCTAATCGCACCATTGATATTAAAATAAGCGACGATGAATTGACTGAACGTCGCCGCGAAATGAACCAAAAAGGCAAGACCGGCTGGAAGCCTGAATCCCGGGTACGTCCGGTGTCTTTTGCGCTTAAAAATTATGCCATGTTTGCCACCAGTGCCGATACCGGCGCTGTCAGAGATAAATCAAAACTTGAAGAGATGTAACCGATGTCCACAGTAGTACAATCAAAGACCGTAACAAGCGAAAAACTGAGTTATTTTCAACAGATTTTACTCGCGCCGATCTATGATTTGGCCGTTGAAACCCCATTGTCAAAGCTCGACAAACTGTCCAGCCGTTTGGGCAATCAGATATGGTTAAAACGAGAAGACATGCAGCCGGTAAAGTCGTTTAAATTACGTGGCGCGCACAACAAGATCAAACAATTGACCGAACAGCAAAAAGTCAATGGTGTGGTAACCGCTTCTGCGGGCAACCATGCTCAAGGCGTGGCGCTGTCGGGGGCCACTGTCGGGGTCAAATCTACAATTGTTATGCCTATTACCACACCAGAGATCAAGGTTAATGCAGTACGTGGTCATGGTGGAATTGTGATCTTGCACTGCGAGTGTTTTGAAGAAGCCAACGACTAAGCCAAGGCACTAGCCACTGAACA
>JABSOG010000165.1 GCA_013216025.1 Algicola sp.
TGATTAACCCCAGCAATATCCCACCGGCGTCAACCACTTTTTCGAGGTGATCTTTTTGGTGGGCATCGAGATCAGTTTTAAGGGTCAGGCGACTCAAACCAATCACTGCATTCATTGGGGTACGCATTTCGTGGCTCATTTTGGCCAAAAATTCTGATTTGGCTTCAGTGGCCAACTCCAGCGCTTTGTTGCGCTCATTCAGCCGCTTTTGCCGTTCTAACCGAACAAAAGCCAGCAAACCCAAAACAGCCAACACCATCAATAGGTAGAGTGTTTTAGCCCACCACGTCCACCACGGCGGCGGTAAAGTCTCGATGTTAATGCTTTTGCTTTGTTCATGCCATTGACCATGGTTAAGTTTGGCTTTTAACTTAAAACGATAATCCCCCTGCGGCAGGTTGGTATAGGTGGCCCGGCGATTTTTAGCATCGACATAAACCCAGTCTGCGTCCCAGCCTTGCAATTGATAAGCGTATTCGACTTTGCCCGGGTTGGTAAAGTCGAGCGCAGCAAACACAATAGAGACAAAGTTTTCTTTATGGGTCAACGTCAATTTATCGAGCGCGTTGATGGCCTTGGGCAAACCAAAACTTTTTCTGTCGCCTTCAGGGTTGATGGGTGCAGACTGGTTAAACACCAATAAGTCGGTTAACAATATGTTGGCTGTTTCGCCTTGGGTTTGCAGTTTTTCAGCAAAGAAACGGTTAAAGCCGTTGACGCCGCCAACGAATAACTCGCCGTTTTGGCCAGCAAACAAGGCCCCGATGTTAAAGCGATTGCTTTGCAGGCCATCTTTGCGGTCATAACGAATAAAGGTTTTGCTGTCGAACGAAAAGCGGCTAAGCCCTCGATTAGTGCTGAGCCACAGATTACCTGCGTTGTCTTCGCTAATGCCAACCACATTGTCATCACTCAACCCATCTTTTTCGCGAAAGTGGACGAAGGTATTCGCTTCAGGCTGATAAAGGTTCAGGCCACCACCACGGGTGCCAATCCACAAGCGCCCTTTATTGTCACGATACAGGCTGTTGATTGAATTACTGCTTAAGCTCGATGCCTCTAGAGAGTTGTGAGTGTAACGGACAAAGCGGTTGGTTTGCGGGTCAAAACGATTCAAACCACCACCCGAGGTGCCGACCCACAATTGGCCCTGAGCATCTTCGGTTATCGCTTTAACATTGTTGTGACTGAGACTGGTTGGATCGTTGGCGTGGTTTTGGTAACTCACGAAGGCGTTCGATTCGGGCACAAAACGGTTGAGCCCTCCTTGAAAGGTCCCCACCCACAATTGCTTTTTCGAATCTTCAAAAATCGAACTCACCAGATTATTGCTCAGACTGTTTGGGTTCGATGGGTCGTGATGCCAATGGTTAAACCCCTGAGTTTTTTCGTCCCATTGGTTTAAACCGCCCGATGTACCAATCCACAGACGGTTATTGGCACCTTCAAACAAGGCAAAAACGTGATCGGTTGCCAAACTGGCCGCGTTGCCCTGTTCTTGCTCCGATAGATGCCGGTAGTGCTTGAACGCAACATGATTGTTCACAGGTAAGCGATTCAACCCGCCACCTGCCGTGCCCAACCACAAATCACCATTGTGGGTTTGATGAATCGACATCACATTGTTATGGCTAAGGCTGCGTCTTTGATTTTCTAAGTGATTAAAATGGGTGAATAAATGTTGCCCGTCGAGCTGTCTCAATACGCCATTAAACGTGGCGAGCCACAAAGTGCCTTGTTTATCTTCAAAAACCCACCATATTGGCTCGGCAGTTTTGTCCACTACGGGTTCAACGTCGATGTCAGTGAAACTTTGTAAAATGGGGTTAAACCGATTCAAACCTTTCATCGACCCTACCCAAAGCGTGCCACTTTGGTCGACTTGTAGCGACAATATCATGTTGTGATTCAAGCTTCCTCGATTGTCATCCTTCACGACAAAGTGGCTAAAGCGGCGATAACTGGGCTCAAAGCGATTCAATCCACTGACGGTACCCACCCAAACTTCATCGTTGTGGTCTACCGCCAGTGACAATATTCGGTTGTCGTTGAGGCTATGCGCGTCATCCGGGTGCTTAACAAAATGTTCAAAGTACGTCTTTCCCGGTTTATGTAGTTTGCCCGGTTTATATAAAGAGTGCAGTTTGATTAAACCGCTGCCCCAAGTGCCAATCCACAGGTTATCTTTACTGTCAAAGTCCATCGCTCGAACTTTACTCACGCTCATCCCTTTGGGGTCTAACAGCAAACCGTCATAGCCCGAGAAATTGTCGCCAATGCGATCATAGCGGTGTAATCCGGCTTCACTGCCAATCCACACATTGCCTTTTGAGTCCTCACTAATGGCTCTGATACTGTCATCATCAAGGTACCGAGTAAACCGCTCGGTTGCCGCGTCGAAACGGTTAAGTCCGGCGGCAGTACCAATCCACAGGATCCCCTGCAAATCGACATGCAGCGCCCGAATCACATTGTTAGATATCGAATGGGCATCTTCAGCTTCAAAACGAAACACCCGAAAGTCATTGCCATCAAAGCGATTAAGCCCATCGCGAGTAGCAAACCACATAAACCCCTGACTGTCTTGGGCGATATTATAGGTGGCGTTTTGCGACAGGCCCTGATCGGCGGTATATCGTTCAAAACTAATGGTTGGCTCTATTGCCTTTACGACCGATAGTGGCAGGCAAAGCAAGAGCAGTAGAATTAGGCGGCTTATGGGGTGACTCATGGAGTGTTTGAAATTCATGGTTTAAAGCATAGATTACCGGGAGATGGTGTGCACGTCCAGCCTTGTAAGCCTGAGGCGTTATGCCCGCATCTTTTGCAACAAAGGGCGCACATAAATGTGCGGGCTACGAGTGACCCAAAAAATCATCCCCTTTTTCAGTGATTTACCATATACTTGTGCCAATCTATCCAGCCAGCTAAATTTGAGCCAGTAACTATGAGCCTTGACAGTGAACAACCTTTTCCCATGCCCGGTCTCGACGTTGTCGGTCGGGGTATTTTCTTGCGGGCCCGGCGGCCATACGAGTTAAAAAACCGTGTTTTTGCACAAAAAAACTTTGCCCCTTATTATTCTGCCGAATCCGATATGACCTATTCTCTGCCCGATGGTTATAACGTCAACGACTCACCACCGATGCCCACCGGCGTTGCCCTTAACCGGGTGGTGATTGAAGAATCTATGGAGCGGCTCGACAAATCCAGTAGCTTAGAAGCGACAGTATCCTGCGGCCCCGATGCTTTTAATGTTGATGCCAGTGCCAGCCATTCTTCAATGCTGCAACGCGATGCCAGTGCATATTATGCCACTCGCACATCGTTTATTCCGTTTTGGAGCATCTACGTCGGTGATGTGAGCAAACTGGCTGAAAACAGTTTTGATATGGACGTGCCGGTACCATTCAAACACCAACACCGCAAAATTTATGAACGGTTTTTTCAACGCTTTGGCAGCCATTACGTCAAACGCGTGTGGGTGGGCGGACGAGCGACATTAACTTTGAGTGTGCTTAAATCAGCCAATATCTCTAAAGATCAAATCAGTTCGGCACTCAAAGCCAGTTACGGGGGTATGGCAAACGGCGAAGCCAGTGCCAAGTCCATGCAAAACAAACAAAGTCTACTCAACAATTCGGAGTGCACTGTGGCCGGTAAAGGCGGCGATGCCATGAAGCTTGGTGCGCTAAATTCACTAGACCAAGACCATTACAACGCGTGGATGAAAACGATTAAAGACAATCCGCAAGCCATCGAATTGGAAGTCGCGGGTATTTGGTCGTTGATCGAAGACCAAGAAAAAGCCACCGCACTGATGACCGCCTACAAAGCGGCCACCGCATTTGAGCCTTTGTCAGCGGTCTTTTGTATCGAGCACGATGTGTATTTTATCCGTGACCGGCACTACTCAAGCTACAACGTCGAAAAGGCTCAAAGCAACAAACCCAAAACCATTAAATCAAAATGGCCACAATTAGCAAGCCTTGGGTTTAACCACATAGATTCGACCTTAAGCGGCGATTATCTCGGTTTTAAAGAGCAAAGTCGGTTGTCCAATAAGGTCTATTTCTTTCTCCGATCACAATATACCGTGCTAGACCTAACCACCGGTGAGTTCAGTGATCCAAGGCAAATTGCACAAGGATGGCCGGGGGTCACCTTTGAGCGAATCGATGCGGCACTGCATTTTGAGCCAGATTCGGTTTATCTGTTCAGCGGCAGGCATTATGTGCGTTTTAATGTCAGAGAAAACAAAGTAGACGATGGGTACCCTAAACTCATCAACGAGCGCTGGGTCGGGGTTAATTTTGACAAAATCGATGCCGCCATTTATTGGGGCAACGGCAAAGTCTATTTTTTCCGTGAAGATCAACATGTACGCTATGACGTGGTCAGCTATCGCGCCGACCCCGGTTATCCCAAACACATCTCGGGCAATTACGTCGATGATTGGCAATTGTTTGTATGATACCAAATCCGTTAAATAACGCTCATTGGTATAAACACGAATCTAAGAAGCAGAAAAATGACAGTATCTAATTCAATACCCCCAGCAGTTCAGGCAGCAAAAGTCGTCAATAACTACGTCAAAGGGGCGGTGGCCGTAGGTTTGGTACCAGTGCCTTTGGTCGACTTGGTGGCGATTTCGGCCATTCAGTTGAAAATGCTACACACCGTGGCAGGTATTTATGATTATACGTTTTCGGATAATCAGGGTAAGTCGTTAATAGCGTCATTACTCGGTTCTGTGATCCCGTTATCGCTTAAAAACAACTTGTTTAGTTTGGTGAAGAGCATTCCGGTGGTCGGCCAGACTATTGGCGTGATTGCCATGCCGGTACTCGGCGGTGCGGCGACATACGCCATCGGGCAGGTGTTTATTGGGCACTTTGAATCGGGCGGTACTTTGCTTGATTTTGACCCAGACAAAGTCAGGGACTTCTACCATGAGCAATTCGTCACTGGCAAGCAGGTGGTTAAGGATAATTATGTTGGGGTTAAGCCGTAGGTCGAGGGTCTAAGGATTGTAAGCACTACTGTTGATCTCAACGGCCGACTCATTGTCCTTGTTTTTGTCGTCTGCTTGGGTGACAGGCGCAGCTGACAACGCGCCATCAGTATTGAGTATCAGCGGTAAACCATCTCTGCCGCCGCCAATCACCACCACTTTGGCATTGTTGGATTTGGCCAGTTCTACCGTGGCTTCGATGCCACGCCAGCGCAAATAGGTTTCAGATATTCCGCCAGAGACTTTCGCTTGAAAAGCCGCAATACCCTCTGCTTCTTTTTCTTTGCGCTGCGCTTCTTTCTCGGCCACCAGCAAACGTATGTCATATTCAGCGTTAAGGTAGTTTTGGTTAACCTTGCTGATGATTGCCGCATGCACTTTTTCCGGTAAACCGACATCACGGATCATGATATCCTCTAGATAAACAAACTCAGATTTGTGCTTAACGTTTTCTTCCATCAACAACTTGTGTTGATTAAGCTTCAAATCTTTACTGACATGGTTAAATATCTCGTTTTGAATAAACTCACGTTTGTCAGTATAAATATGCTCTGCGGTAAATCCAGACACTATCAAGCGAGTTGACGAACCGACCTCGGGTATGATCAACACATCGGCATAATCCTCACCCACAACCTTGTGCAATAACGCAATATTTGCGCGTACCGGGCGGTAACGAACCACCATATCCAAGGTAATCTTTAAACCTTCGCTAGTCACCGCTTCTATCGGCAACACGGCTGTCTGAAAGCGGCTAGAGTAAATAATCAATCTATCCCAGGGCATCACCAGCGCAGTACCCTCACTTAAAGGTTCAGCCACCACAGTGTCACCATTAAGAACGACATCTACCCGAGTACCACCATTAAAACGTTCCCATAAAACCCCAACATGACCGGGTTTTATCGGAATTAGAATGTAGGGAAAAACCAAAAAGGCAACAAAAATCAGCACCAACGCACTCAAGGTCATTGAAAAACGACGACGCAGAATGCGTTCGGCCATCTCGGGCTTGAATCTTGCCAGCACTTTGACCGCAATTATCCCCACCCACAATAGAAGGAGTGCACCAACAAAAACAAAAAATATAAAGCCGACGGGCAAATCTATAGACATATCCGGTTCCTAGCTATCCTTGGTTATTTTGCGGCTTATTTCGCGCAGTTGCCCGTCTTCCATTCTCATATGGACATCTGCCAAATCAAAGAATTTGTCATCATGGGTGATGGCAATGACGGTTTGTTTGCGGGCTTTGAGCCTGGGCAATACTTCCCGGTAAAATTTCTCGCGAAAGTGCGGGTCTTGATCGGCCGCCCATTCGTCAAACACATAAATCGGTCGGTTCTCAAGCACACCACTGAGCAGAGCGAGACGTTTACGCTGCCCACCAGACAACTCAACGGTGCTAAAGGCATTGTCGGTCAAATGGACCTTATGTGCCATTTCTAAAAACTCCAACCACTCATCTACTTCATCATCGCTATAATCAGACACCCCGTAAAGGCGCTTAAACAAGTGAAAATCAGAAAATACCGCACTGAACAGGTTACGATAAGCATCAATTTCATCCACGCCAATCACGGTGCCATCAACCAGCATGGTACCTCTGCTTGGAGGATACAAACCCATCATCAGCCGAATAAAGGTGGTTTTGCCGCTGCCGTTGCCACCGGTAATAAAGATGGTCTGGCCTTGCTCAATGGTCAGGTTGATGGGACCGACTTCAAAAGCCCGTTCACCCAGCGCCTGCTGGTGTTCAAAGTACAAGTTTTCGAGTTTGATTTGTTTGAATTCGGTTATTATTGGCACCAAAGGGGCTGACGCGCTTGTTGAGGTTGTTGTTGAAGTGGCTGGCGTTTCGCCTTGGCCACTTTCGAGTGCTTTTTCGAGCTTCAACAGATTACTGGCTGCAGTATTAGCAGCAGCAAAGTTAGGTAAACCACCGACTGCGGCACTGATAGGCCCAATCAAAAACAAGGTCGCCATGGTGACCTGAGTGATCATCTCGGGATCGACATGAGACACCATTGGCACCAGAAAAACAATGGCGCCCAAAGCCAGATAAAATGAGGTTTGACTGGCGACAAAATCATTGGCAAACAGGGTTTGTACGGTTTTTCTCGCTTGCGTGGCATCTTTTGAATCTTGCCTGAAGCCTATTTGCAGCTCCTCGGCACGGGCACGGCTGAGCTTGATCTCTTTGAAACCATCAAGCAAGTCGCTGAGTTTGGCCAACAAGCTGTTTTCTTTCTCAAAGGCATAATTAAACTTTTTATCAATCAGTTTGCGCCGCATTAGGTGGATCACCGCGCCAATACTGATACTGACCGCCACAATAAAAAATGCCGGCATCGACAACCAAGCCACGTACAGCGCGGTAAAAACCACCAGCACACTGGACTGGGCAACAATAACAAAGGTGGGCGCAGACTGTGAAATGGTTTGCATCTCTTTGCTCATCACCGAAAAAATCTGCTCGCGACCAATCTTTTCGATGGTGGCCAGTTCACAGCGACGAATACGCCCGACTAAATCTCGGCGCAGGTGGTCGATGGCATTTTCGACATGGTGAGTCGCACGGACCAATAAACGTCGCTGTGCCAGGGTATAAACCAGTAATATCAGCAAAAACTCCACCATAAAATACAGGGTATGGCTGCGCTCAGGATTGTTGGACACGTAAGCGGCGGCCACGTTGATCACAGCCAAGATCATCGCATTGGCCAAGCCTGAAACACAACCGAGCACCATAAAGGCGCGTTTGTCGAGATGGTTGTCACGGCTGATTAAATCGAGAATGATCATAAAACGCAGGTCAACTTACAGGCCTTTTGAGGCACCTTTTTGCAGGGGCTCTGTTGATAGTGGGAAAATGGTAACAGGTTAGTCATGGTGTTATGTAATTATGTTTTACCGGGCTGTTGGTTTAGACTCTCGTCGATTCGAAGCCAGTAAAATAATGCAAGACACCAAGGGTGTCAATAACAGCGCGATAATAAAGAAGCCAAACGGACCGACAATGGTGTCTCTGCCCATCAGTGCGATGATAATACAAGCCAGCAGATACAGGGTAATATACATCCAAACCACCAAGAGTTTTGTTGTTGTCAATACGGGCTGAACTATCAGCCCGTGAAAGGAAAAAGCAGAGCCTACGCGGGGTTAACCTGCTCATTTGCTTGAGCCGTAACTTCGGTGTCAGCCGATTGGGCATCTGTTGTTTTGTCTTTTTTGTATTTCGCTGCAACGCCTTTAACCTGCGTTGTCATGGCGCTTAAATCTAAACTCAGTAAATTGCCGCCAGATTCGAAATGTTTAACAAATACTGTACCAACGGCGTAAGTACAAGCAGCAGCGGTCACGGGCATGGTCATCATCGATATGGCAGTACCAAGCACTGGTATCCCTTTAAGCAAGCTAGACACTCCTGCCCGGCCAACGGTTTGGGGAAACGAACCACTGATTAGCGCACTGAGGGTTGAACGTACTTTGTTGTTAGAGTACGACTGGCCGTAAACTTTGGCGATTTCGTGGAGCATTTTCATGTGGGTACCGGTCAGGGCTAACAAATCAACCCCTGGCACTGGAATGAAACCCACGGCAAACGACCATTTGGCGTATTTGTCGACGACCGCACGAGCGGCAGCGGCGCGGTCTTCGCCTGAACCATCTGCACTATCTTGGCTTGAGCTGTCTTGGCTTGCGCGGTCATCAGCTGCAACCGATGCTTGTGCCTGCTCGGCTTGTTCTTGCTCAGCTTCAACAGCTTCAGGCTCAGCTTTTATGGTTGCCGCTTTAATTGTCGATTTGGCGGTGGTAGATTTATCGGCTTTTTCTTTAGTCATCATCGTTCCCCTGTTTTATTCATATTGTGGATACCGCACTGTGGTATCTTTTTTGAGCTTCAGGACGATAACCGGCAGTCCTTTGTGTTCCCAGACTAGTTGAGCCCATGATAGATGTCAAGGCAATTTTAAGGCCCTTGAAAATGTATCTGAATCTACACCTAATCTGTTGTTATTCGGTAAGAAAATGATCATTGATTAGTGACAATCCAGGTCGCTGTAATCTGCCTGAAAAAAGTGGAAAAAATGGGTCGTAGCATTCGCAGCAGTGGTGATTACTCAACCCAAGAGATAAACCTCAGCAAAAAACATTTAGCTCAAAACTTGCACAGTAAAAACCCCTCTGCTAGGGTTAAAAACAGAACTAAGAAAGAACTAAGAAAGAGTCCAAGCAGTAAAGCGCACAAGCTGTAAAAACCGCGCAAGGAAGTCATTAATCAATTAAAAGGAATTAGCCATGAGTCTAATCTACCGCGCCTATTCACCCCGAAAAGAAGCACATCCATTAAAAGTATACCCGTTAAACAACAAACCATTTAAAACCCAGCCCGGTTTTACCCTGATAGATCTGTTAATTGTCGTCGCCATTTTATCGATGACCATGGGGTTAGGCTGGCCCTCACTGCAATCAACCCTAGCCGAATCTCGCACTGAAATGTACATGAAAACCCTATCAAGAGACATCATGTACATGCGGGTATACGCCATCACTCAGGGCATCCCTGTAACCCTGTGCCCACTCAAGGGTGGCAAATGCATCAAAGATTGGAAAGAAAAAATCAGTGTATTTATCGATTACAACATGGACAGAAAAATGGGTGGCAAAGACAAATTGCTCAAAATACTGGACGATCCACGCAAAGGGGATTTTTTCAGCTACCCACGCATTGGCCTAACTTTTCGCAGCGATGGTTCCATCAACGGGTTTCAGTCTGGCACATTCAGGTATTGCCCGGTCGATAAAAACAGTTTGATGTCAAAAGGATTAGTGATTAATCAGGCGGGTCGTCCGAGGTATCGACAGAAGAAGGTGAAGTGTAAATAAAAGAGCCAAAAAAAGGGCAACCACGAGGGGTTGCCCTTTCAGGCGATGGTGAAAAATTACAAACCGAAAGCGTCGTAACAACCACGCTCTTCGTACCAATAACGTGTGTGCAAGAACTCAACTCTAGCATCACCCGATTGAGTTTTACTTGTCCACGAACCTACCCAGTTGTATGGGTCAGCTTCGTTGTAGAAGACTTCAATTCGAACGACTTCGTCAACTCCGCTCGCTTCATCTGTGGCATAGTTGATCTTAATTTTACCCAGCTTGTTCTTAATAGCGCCCCAAACAAAATTATTGCTGTTGATGTCTGTAGGTTGACCGACAAACTTAGTGCCTTTTGCCTTAATACACATGGTTTCGAACAGTTCATAATCGAAAGCGCCATCACCCGGCGTGTAGTCACGCATGATCACCCACGTACCGTACTCTTTTTCTGCGGCATTGTATGGCAGGGTCATAAGTGTATCGTTGGTCGCAAACGAGTCGGTGGTATCCAAAGACTCCAAAGTACCAAAGCTGTCTTCTGCGCCAATTGACTCAAGTGTGCCTAAAGAATCTTCTGCGCCAATTGACTCAAGTGTGCCCAAAGAATCATCTGCATTTAGCGGTTCAGCAGTCATTACATTGCTGAGTCTTGCAAAAGGATTAACTTTTTCTGCAACTTCCATTCGTGCCTTTGCGGATACTGTGTTTGGCTGTGTGACCTGTGCGTGTGCACTAAGGCTGGCAGCGGCTAAAGCTATACCGGGTAATACGGCACCAATACTAAATTTCATACTTCTTCTCCATTTCTATCGATTAATCAGTTTTGTTGGTTAATAAATCAGTTAAAGTTTTCAAACAATCATCACAAAACGCCGCAAGGCGCTCGGCGGCATAACAAACATAGTCCGGCGCGTTGTCTGTGGGTATTCTGCCAAGATGGCCGTTAATAGACACACTAAAGTATCGGGTGACACCAGATAATAGAAAAAATTCCGGCGTTCGATGTTTTTGCGTATCCAAATCAAAAGTCAGGGTGGTTAACAACTGTTTCAGTGTTTTGGCATTAAGTGGTTGTTTCAATGCTTGGGCGAATTCGCTAATGTAATCAATACAACGATTAAGCGTTGCTGACAACAGTGCTTCATCAATATTGAGTCGTTCAAAATCGGCCAACGGCAATAATTCATCAAGTGTGTGTTTACTTTTGTTACTGGTGGACTTTGAGCTGCTGCGAGCCGATAAATATTGCTCAAACCGCAGCGGTTCAGCGCCTTTGATCAAGGCCCCATCAGCACAGTTAATACAGTTGACCTGCGGGTTTCTGATGAGCAACTGTTCAATATTGGTTCTCGACAGATTGAATATCCGCTCGGTGCCGACCACACCACCGAAGTTGCCGGGCACCACCAACTCATTACTGAATTTGGTGCCAGCTATCATGCTTTTAGGGTTGTAATATTCAGACGTTGAGGCGTGATGACGCTCAGGGTCTTTATAACCATAATCGCAGCCAAGCATCACAAAATGTTCAAAGCCCAAGGCAATACAAGCACTAACAGCCAGATTTGTGACTGTGGGGTTAGAAAAATACAGACCTTGAATCGTTTCTTGATTGTCCGGTTTCAATACCATAGCCCCTAAGTCGTTGGCCTTGGTGAACAACAAACTGCGCTTGAACGACGAGATAAGTTTGGGTGCCACAGTATTTAGGGCAATCAGCAGGGTGTTTTGACAAAAATCAGCGGTCAGTGAAGGTTCGACCAAATCGAACAAGGCAGCGGTGCGTTCCATCTCGACATGAATGTCGGGCATGATGCCAAGCTTGAGCAATACAGGCAATGCACTGCCGCAGCTGATAAGCGTAAATTGTTGGTGATGGGTTTTGAGCAGTTCGATATCGCCATCAAGTGAGGGGCCATTGCCGACAATCAAAATAGGGTTGGATTTAGCGAGTTTTTTTTTCCCCTCTTTATTACTACCCCCTTTTTCTAAACCAAGGTAAAACCGTTGATGCGCCCTAGCATTAGCCAAAGAATGATTGAGGCTGATCATTTCATCGCCAAAAAATCCCCAGGTACTGAGCCACTTGTGTCTAATCGATTTAATGTTGTCGAAAATGTCATTAAACAACGGCGTTTCGTAATGTCGATAAAACCCCATTTCAGAAAATAACCCATAACCTACCTGCTGGACTATCTTGCTGACCTGTTCAGTGAAGTTCGCCGCGCTTTTGGGTTGTAATATCGTGAAAACACCACCGTTTTGCTGGCAATGGGCAGACAGTTTATCGATATCGATGGTGCACAAAAAATGAAACAACATGTCATTGTCCGGTTCTACCAGAATGATATTGCTGTAGGTGCTGTTGTTATTTATGGTGACACTTAATAGATGCTCAAGATGAAAACCCAATCCTGAACCCAGCACAATCAGAGTCGAGGCATGGGCTTTTTTAAGCGGATAACCCAATTCACGGGCTTTGGCGTTGAGTGAGTTGATAGCCTGTTGGTGTTCGTAACGAGGGGTTTCTTCAGTTCTGTAAGTTAACGAATAATGACTGGGTTTGGCCAAATATTGCTGAACCTGAGCCTGGCTGGCCACATTGGCATCCCCACAGTAAAAAAGCTCACCATCGCAACACAAATCGTTGCCGTCGATGACCCGAGTGCCCTTTGATGGAACGTAACCAGTGAACTTGCTCGCCTATTCGG
>JABSOG010000166.1 GCA_013216025.1 Algicola sp.
GCGGATGATTGCCAGCCGCCAACATTATTGGTTTGCCAAATAATCCAGCTGCCGCTGACAACGAGAAGCCCAAGGGCTACAAGCCCAAAAATCTGGCTGGTTCGGCTTGGTTTTGTATCATTGGTCCGAAATACATCCAGCCCTGTTGTCACGCCTCTGGGCCAATATCTGATGGTAGCAAGCGACAACAGTCCGCCAACCGACAACCAGAAAAGTATATAGCTGAAAAAGACCATCTGGTCCTGATCAAAGCCGGTCATGCCGGAGCTTGCCAGCCCCGGTATCAGGGCGATCCGGAACAGTGGGTGTTCAAGCCCGAGACCCGTGCCCAGCGTCCCGGCCACGCCCAGCAGTAATGCCGCAGACAAGGCCATGCCGCTATATCGGCCAGTCGTAATGACCTGACAAAATAGGGTGATCAGCGCGACGGCGATAAGGGGCAATCCGCTATAAATATATAGCTCCAGATACAAGGCTGGCTGAAAGTCATTCCAGCCATGTGAAAGCTGAACCATTAGCACCAGTAGAACCGAGGCTGTGATCAGGATCACTGGCAGGCAAGACAGCGCTATAAAGCGGGACGCGAACAACTGCACCGGTCTGATTGGTGTGGTGCCCAGCAACTGGTCTACGCGACCTGACCGTTCCCGCCAGACACTTTCGCCTGCCAGGAAAATCAAAAAGACAGTACCAAAGAATGGCAGCATATCGAATTGAAAACGCTCGAACAATGCCCGGGTTGTGGGATAATGGGGATTGCTAAAGTCCGACTGCTGTAATACTGCGAACATCTCTGGTGTGATCGAGACACACCAGAGCAGAAAAATGGCTGCAAAGGTCCATGATTTGAATAAAAACCTTATTTCCAGCCTGGTAACAGCGACAATGGTGTCGGCAAACCAGCCACGATCCAATATCGGCCGGATTGGCCTAAAAGACACCTGGCGATGGTTTGTTGATATCTCAGGGCGTCTTGATGGTGCTGGTTTTTTGCTCACAACCGGCCCAAACCGGAGAAAAGCAGTGACAATGAGCAGCGCGCTCGCCAGCAGCCATAATGCCCGGTTGCTGATCATGAGCTGGTCCAGATCAAATAACAGGCTGTTGCGCTCGATGATGGTCCAACCTTTTGCCTGTTCAAAATATGCTGACAAGCCAAACGGATCCAGCATTGCGGCCCAGGCAACAACTGTCGGACTGGCAGGGGTTGAGCCGGCCATTATTGGCGATCCAACAATAAAAGCGGTGGCAAAATAGCCCAGATAGAGTGCAATAGCGCCAGTATAGGCTGCCACCTGATGACGGCTGAAAAGAGCGATACTTGTCATCACCGCAGTGGCAAATACAATGGTCGGCAACGACAGCACAGCATAGATCCAGACATAGTGAGAAACCTGGATTGGGCCGACTTTTCGCGGGCCGTCCAGTGATAGCAAGACATCAACCAGCATGCCCACAGGCACCGCGCTGAAAATCAGACTAACAACAATAAATACACCAACGAATCTGGACCAGAAAAGTGTGCTTCGGCTGGCAGAAGCAGACCAGACCAGTTCGGTAACTCTGTGCTGATGGTCGCGCAGGAACGCGGCGTTCGCAATGATTGCCGCTATAAAAACGATACCGAGGGAGAGAATACCCAGCTGGTTCACCAGCACAGATGGAGCATTGATCAGAATTTCGCTATCCCTGCGGCCCTGATTGGCGCTGAAAAACAAGCCAAGTCCCCCAAATGAAAAAACTCCAAGCCAGAAGGATTTTTTGCAAAGATGAAAAAGAAGTTCAAAGCGAAGCAATTGTCCAAACATATCAGTCGCCCAGCCGGAATGAGGACAGGGCTTGAAAATAGACATCTTCCAGCGTTGGCGAAACGGCTTCATAGCCGTCCTCGGGGATCAATTCCGACAGGACCCGAAGACGGTGCTGTCCGGCATACAGTGTTCTCGACAAAATCTGGTATTCGGCCTCCCAGTTCTGGGTCTCAGCTTTTGGCACCGTTTTTTGCCAGATACGGCCATCAAGTTCCGCCATCAATTCACTGCAAATACCGGATTGTACGATAGCACCACCCGCCAGAATCGCCATGCGCGGGCAAAGGTCCTGGACGTCTTCAACAATATGAGTAGATAGTAAAACAATGACATTTTCACCAATTTCACTCAGCAAGTTGTGAAATCTATTGCGCTCCTCGGGGTCTAGTCCGGACGTTGGTTCATCGACGATCACCAGTTCAGGATCACCCAATAGCGCCTGGGCGATACCAAATCGTTGTCGCATTCCGCCTGAAAAGCTTGAAACAGCCCGCTTGCGGACTTCATACAGATTTGTCTGTTGCAGCAAGGCGGCGACCTGATCTCGCCTGGTTTGTTTGTCATTCAATCCCTTCAGGATAGCAAAATGGTCCAGCAATGCCTCAGCTGACATGCCAGGATAGACGCCAAACTCCTGCGGCAAATACCCCAGCCTCGCACGCAGTTTATCGGGGGCTTCGAAAACGCTTTGCCCGGCAAAAATAATGTCACCAGAATCCGCCGGCTGAAGTGTGGCGATGGTTCGCATGAGCGTCGACTTACCCGCCCCGTTGGGCCCTAACAAGCCGAACATGCCTTTGTCTATATCGAGGTTAACGCTTTTGAGGGCCTCAACCCCACCAGCATAGGTTTTTTGCAGGTTTCTGATTTCAAGCATTCGAATTATCCTTCTTGTTTACGACGACTATTGTTCCCGACAAGCTCTTATCGCTTGCCAAGGAGGGTATGCAGATGAAGCATCCAAACAGAAGTATATAAACTAAGTAATTAATAATATTCATGGTAGCCCCTTTTTTGAATTAGTAGACTAAATATTCCCTATTAGGAAAGCAAAAAAGATTTGTAAGATAATATTGTCCCGTGCTAACCGTTTTAAATGATTAGGTTATCTGTTTTGAACGTTATTTATACACAAAATCATTGTTTTTTGTTAGATGGTAAATCTGCGTAACTGACAATATAAATCGACAAAACTCTGGCTCATTCGGTGCATCGGTGCAATTGTTGAATCGTTGGCATTCACCGTCGCAAAATAATGGTGACTTTTGCGGGATTTGAACCGGGCTGCAAACTGTACCCAGTAAATTAATACCAAAATCAAAGTCATCTTCCTTTTTTAAACTTAGCGTAATTATGCCCTCGGCAGCTGTCAGGCCACCGGGAAAACGGGGGCGATTAAAGCGGAGTAAATCAAGAAACCTGCTTGAACGGTTCATTGATTATAAAGAGGATGTTATGCGCTTTATGGACAATGAGATTGTGCCGTTCACCAATAACCAAGGTGAACGGGATATCTGAATGACGAAAGTTCATCAAAAAATATCCGGTTGTTTCCGTAGTATGAAAGGGGCAGAAATGTTCTGTCGCATACGTGGCTATATATCAACTTGCCGCAAACAAGGGGTGAGTTCAAGTGAAGCGATGGAACTGCTGTTCAATGATGAGCTGCCGGAGTTTGCCCAGTTAAAATAGCTGACGTTGAAAGCTTTGCCATACCGTTATCCTGTCATCGTTTGGTGCGCCAACTTTACTTGGCAGGAAAACCCATCAGTGCGGGGCTGAAGCACCCGCCGGCAAAGCCAATAATTCCCTAATTTCATAGAACCCATATATTACGCTGAGTAATTACGAAGAGTCTTGGGTATTTAAGCCTACAGAAGCAGGGATTTACTATGTGGAGATTAGCGTAGCCGGTAGAGCTGGATATTGGGCAGATGAAGACACCACCTATACTTTAACGATAGAAACAGAGTTAGGAGAGTATCCGGGATACTTGACAGGGTTTGTGACGCAATTCGATGGTACACCGGTTGCTCAGGCTACATTGCACAGCAGTTTTGACTTGAGCACGGTAACCTTTGCCGATGGGGGTTATTTCACCAGCCATCCGACTGGCAGCTATGAGCTGGATTTGACCTTCGAAGGCAAGAATTACAATGAGTCGTTTTTGATAGCAGAACAAGCGACAACAGAGTTGAACTTGATCGTTTGTGGTGAAGCAGCAGACATGCCAACCATGCAGGCCCCGCAAGTGATGACCAAACTGGGTTGGCGGCCAACGCACCTGAATTGGTTGCCTATTTTGCATCGGCAACGGCGACAGATGCCGATGGCAATGTATTGCAAGTGAACCATGATGGTCCTTCATTTTTCTCGGTAGGCACAACCACCGTTACTTTTACCGCACAAGATAACAAAGGCAATGAGGTCACGCCGACATCGTCGGTGTGGGTTGATTTTGTTGATGTAGAAAAGCCGGTGATAACAGTGCCGGAAGACCAGACGGTACGAACATTCAATTATGGCGGTGTCACAGTGGAACATCCGGATGTTCAGGCATTTATCGGCCAATTTTCGGCAAAGGACAATATTGACGGTCAATTGACTGGCACTGTTGATGCACCGACACTTTATCCAGTCGGCACTACCTCAGTGCGATATTATGCCACGGATGAGGCAGGCAATACGGGCATTGGAGAAGCCAATGTTCTTGTTCAAGTAAGCCTGATTGCGCCGTAGTTCAAGAGCTCGCCCCAGACAACCGCAGCTATAGGACTGGCGTATCGCTATTACATTGTTGTGGAGGATAAGAACGCAGATGAGCTGAATTTGACTTTGGTGCAGGCGCCTGCATGGTTGCAACTGGTGGGATCGCAATTAAAAGGTAAGCCACCTGCAAGTGCGATTGGCCGACACGAAGTGACCTTGGCGGTTGATGATGGGGTCTATACAACGGAGCAGTCGTTTGTATTGCAGGTATTGGAGCAACCACTTGTGCTTGAAGCTGACGCAATGCAAGCTTGGCTGATGCTGCTATTGGGGAAAGATACAAAGGAGTGATAGATTGATATGTTGCAGGGATACTGGAGATCTTTTAAAGTTCTATAAATTCAGGAGCGGATAAGTTGCCCCTGTGTTAGGACAGATTACATGTACTTCACTGTAATTTACGATGCATATAGGACACATAGCTGCTGGGACTCGTTATCACAAAATGACAGCTTATGGTTAAAAACAGCCCCACAATGACAAGTTATGGTTCAAACTTTCTCATTCAGTGTTTTTTGGGGGCATGAGAAATCAATGACTTAACCACAATCCCAATGACAGCTTATGGTTCAAGTGACATGGTTTGTCATTTGAACCATATCTTGTCATCCTTGAACCATAATCTGTCATTGAAAAACCCCAAGTTTGTACTACTCTTTGTAACAGAGGTGGTCACGCATGTCTGAACTCTATACGGACAAGAAAAGGGACTTAATCAAACTCAATTCCAAAAGCAGAACTTTTTTTCTAGCCGAAAAATGCATAGCACTGTTGTCACCGAATGCCATGGATGAGACCATTCAAATAGCTTTATTTAAAGGGTATACCACTAGTAGGAAGTGGCGTCGGTATATCTGCAGCAACACCAAATAACTCAAGCGACATCGAAGATAAAATTGGTCGTCAACCATAAACCTGAGAACGCAGGGGTCACGTCTTGAATCTTGCAAGACCTGATGACCTGTAAAAGCGGATATTGCATTTTCATTTGTCGAGAAGGCGGGTTATATCACTCAAGTACTCACCAGTTAAACCATCTCGGCCACATTGAAGTACTTTAAATTATTGGACGCCGGTCGCTCTGAATTATTTTTTGTAGGATAATCGTGTAAGTGCTTGTTTTCGTAGTGCGACTGCTATATTTTAAATATTCTCCGAGTGTCTTGGGTGGATTAATCATTGGATTAATCATTGGATTAATCATTGGGTTAAATACGCTATCTTGTCCACATGCCGTGAAGCCGGTCACTTTAACAACAGAATGCAAATGTCGTATAAATACCGCTTGAAAAAGAGAAACAAATTTAGTGGCCAGTTACTTAGGTTATCCGCCATTTTTTTTCTCGCCATCAATTTACTTTACTCACCGTTCATAACCGCTGCAAATCCCACCCTTAGATTTGATCGCATTTCTGTCGAGCAGGGATTGTCTCAATCTACCATTCATTGTGTCCTGCAAGATAGCAAAGGCTTTTTATGGGTAGGAACAATGGATGGCTTGAGTCGGTATGACGGGTTTACCTTTAAGACTTATAGAAATGATCCGAACGATGTTAAATCAATTTCTGGAAATGGTATTAGCGCGCTGCTTGAAGATCGGCAAGGCTACCTTTGGGTTGCAACTGGTAATGGTCTTAACCGGTTTGACCCGGAGCTAGAGCAGTTTGAGCGTTATGGGCATGATGATAGCAACCGCTTTAGCCTGAGCCATGATTCAGTGTTTGCCCTGGCAGAAGATCGGCAAGGATTCCTTTGGGTTGGGACTCCCAATGGCCTAAACCGTTTAGACCCACAGCGAAAGCATTTCATTCTTTACAGTCAAGACGAAGCAGATCCCCATGGCATTAGTCTTATTACTTCACTGCTTGAAGATTCACAAGGCAACCTCTGGATTGGGACTCTTAAAGGCCTTCACCATTTCAATCAGCAGCAAGATTTATTTACCTTTTATGGGTTCAATGAGGCAGATCCCAACAGCTTGAGCCATAATACTGTCTTTTCTCTTGTGGAAGATCCCCAAGGGACGATTTGGATTGGGACTGGTGGTGGTCTTAATCGTTTCGACCCACGCAAAGCGCAATTTGTCAGGTATAAGCATAGTGATACGAACCCCTATAGCTTGAGCCATGATCGAGTACATACCCTCCTTATAGATCGCCAGGGGGTATTGTGGGTCGCGACTTCTGAAGGATTGAACTGGTTCGATTCGAAACGAGAACGTTTTGTTCACTACAAACATAGTGATACTGACCTGCACAGTTTGAGTGGTGATCATATTGAGACCATTTATGAGGATCGGCAAGGCACAATTTGGGTCGGGGTTCACAACGGTGGGTTGAATCGGTTAGTGTCACAGAGCAAGTTTTTTGGCCACTACCGTCATGACCCAGCCGACCCCGACAGCATAAGTGACAATGATATTAGAGTGTTTTTAGAAGATCGGCATGGCATGTTTTGGTTTGGCACTAAAAATGGCTTACACCGCTTCGACCAGAAACGACAACAATTCGTCAGTTACCGGCATAGTGACACAGATCCATTTAGTTTGAGTAATGACTACGTTACAGCCCTCATAGAGGACCACAAAGGGTTTATCTGGGTCGGAACTGCAGGCGGTGGCGTAAATCAGTTTGACCCTGACCGGGAACGTTTCGTCGGTTTCCGTCACGACAAATCAAACTTGCATAGTTTAAGTCATGACATTGTTACCTCCCTTGTTGAGGATCTGCAAGGAATGATCTGGGTCGGGACAGGGAGGGGCTTGAATCGTTTTGATCCATCACATGAGCGGTTTAGCCGTTACCAACATGACAAAGCAGACCCCAATAGTTTGAGTAGTAATTTTGTCATGAGTTTGCTTGAAGATCGACAAGGGAGAATTTGGGTCGGTACTTGGGGAGGAGGCCTCAACTATTACGATCCTCCCAGAGGGAAGTTTACAAGTTACCAACATAGCAATACCGATCCCCATAGCCTGAGTAATAATTATATATATGCTATACAAGAAGATCGGCAGGGAGGGATCTGGATTGGAAGCAACGGCGGTGGTGTTAATAAACTCAATCAAGCTAATAGTTCGTTCGTCCATTACCGTCAAAAAGATGGATTGGCCAATGATGTCGTTTACGGCATTCTTGAGGATGATAAAGGCTTTCTTTGGATGAGCACTAACATGGGGTTGTCAAAATTTGACCCAACGTCACAACAGTTCAAAAACTACATCACTGAAGATGGGCTACAAAGCAATGAATTTAACAAAGGGGCTTATTTAAAGAGTCGAAATGGCGAATTGTTTTTTGGCGGCATTAACGGTTTTAACCGGTTCTTCCCTGATCTGATTAAGGATGACCAGCAAGCTCCTGCCATCGTGTTTACCGATTTTCTTCTATTTAATCAATCCGCTCCTATTGGGGGTCCTAAGAAAAATGACTTGGTCACTTTGGATTTAAATCAAGGTGAATATGCCAAGGTAACACAGCGCAAGTTTGTGTTGGCTAAAGAGATTAATGCAATCGAAGAATTAACCCTTTCTTACGAACAAAGCCTGTTTTCTTTTGAGTTCGCAGCCCTTCATTTTGCCAGCCCAAAAAGAAATCAATACGCTTATAAATTGGCAGGTTGGGATAAAGTCTGGATTTATACCAATTACCAAAATCGACTGGCCAGCTATACCAATATTCCTGCTGGCGACTATGTGCTTAGAGTAAAAGCGAGTAATAAGGACGGAGTCTGGAATGACACTGGGGCAAGCATTAGACTTTCTATCTCGCCGCCACCATGGAAGACCTGGTGGGCTTACACACTCTATACCGTTTTATTCTTAGCCGCTTTAATCGCCTGGACCAAATGGCGAACCGCTTCTTTAATAAAACGCACAATAGAGTTGGAGCAAGTCGTCGCTCAACGTACCCAAGAACTCCGACAGCGAAATGCTGATGTACACAAATTATTAAAGGCCAAAGATACCTTGTTGGTTAATATTTCCCACGAATTTAAAACACCGCTGACAGTCCTTTATGGTGCCTTTGAGTTTATTAAAAACATCGCGGCAAAAGGCAATGAAACTCTCAAAGCGACCAAGCTGACACAGCAAGTTCAGCACATGATGACGTTGGTAGATCAGCTGTTGCAACTGTCGAGACTGGAAAGTACGACCGAGATCAAACGCGAGCCGTTAAGCCTGAGCGAATGCTTGGAACACTTGATCCCGATGTATGATAGTGCAGCGAAAATACTCAATATTGAAATGCGGGTTTCGATTGGAAAGGAACTCGTTGTTATAGCTGAACGGGAAAGCTTCGCACACGTTTTTAGCAACCTCATCAGCAACGCCATTAAATACAACAAGCGTGATGGTTCGGTAGAGATCTATGCTTACCAAGAAGAGAACCAGTGCGTCGTCGTTATCAAAGACAGTGGAATTGGGATTGCGCCGGAAAACCAAGGACAAATTTTCAAGCGCTTTGGCAAGCTTGATATCCAGGCTGATTTGGATCACCAGGTCATGAGCACCGGGCTGGGTTTAGCGATAGTCAAAGAAGCGGTGGAAGCGAACCTGGGACAACTCGATTTGCAAAGCGAAGTGGGCAGGGGGACGACTTTTACCCTGCGTTTTCCTTTATCAAGTGAAACGCAAAATCTGGTCACCCAATTCGCCGATATGTCAACGATGGAAAACATCCAGGTTGCTGAGCGTTGCAAAGTCGAACCCGTGCTGCAGGAGACTGATGAAAATAAAAATACGGTGCTGATTATCGAAGATACCTTTGATATGGCAGACTATATCGTAGAAACCCTTAGTAATGACTTTAATACATTAATAGCCATTAACGGTGAAAAAGGCATTGAGCTCGCCACCGAACACCTGCCTGACATTATTATATCCGACATCATGATGCCAGGTTTGGACGGTTTTGACGTTTTGCAAATATTGAAGAAGCAGCAGATGACCGCCCACATTCCGGTGGTGCTACTCACTGCTATGAGCGATATTGACGCCCGTCTTAAAGGCTTTAAATTAAAAGCCGATGATTATTTGAACAAGCCCTTCTCGCCGGATGAACTACGGTTACGGATTAAAAGCAAATTAGAATACCGCGATATTTTACGCAGTCGTTTTGAAATGAGTGAGGTGGTTGTTGCTGAGCAATCCATGGAGGAAGAAACACAACTGGCAACCGAAGTCTCGTTATTCGATATCGACAGTATAGCTTGTGATAGTAAGCAGGCCTTTATTCTGGAAATAAATCGGTGGCTGGACCAGCATATTGACCAGCAGATCAAAATCCCCGAATTAGCCAGTCATTTGGCCATGAGCAATAAGCAATTGGGACGCAAGCTCAAGCAAATCACACCTTTTAATGCCGTTGAATACATCCGCAGCTATCGACTGGTGAAGGCTTATGACCGACTCCCCAATGAACCCAATATCGCCAACCTGGCCTATGATTTGGGTTTTAGTTCCCAGGGCTATTTTGCCGACGTCTTCAAAGCTTACTTTGGCATTCGCCCCAGACAACGGCAGCAGGGTATGCAGGCAAAAAAAGGGATCCTGATGTAAATAACCTGAACTCGGGTTAAGGAGGGCCGTACAGCATCGAAATGTCGGACCACGATCTTTTTGCCATTATCAGCGTTGGACTATTTGCAATGACTAAATTTTAAGTACTGTCCCCCGCATGAAGAATAAGGGCAAATAAAAGGGGGCTGACCCTCATTATCCCTAGTTCAGATTAAATATTTCTTTTGCAGACGCAATGATAATACCAGTAAAAATGTATGAAATACTTCCCTGTATTTCATCCTGCGGGCCAGCGTAGCTGTTCAATCTGGTTCCAGACCAAATTGTCCAAAATTTAGAAAGTTGGAATTATTTCATCATTACAATCAGATAGTTGCCATTTTCTTGTATTTTTGACCTGCGCTCGAATGGCTAAAATTTATAAATGTTCGTCTAATATTTGGAAGACATTCACCACTCCAATCAACTAAAGTAGCCCGCACTTTGAAGGTTGCCAAAAATACCTGTAAAAGAAAAACAGTGAATTTGGATAATGCCTGGGCATGCGATTATAACGATAATTGGAATAATTGCTATTTAGAGCGAATTAAATAAATTTCCCATATGTGGATAGGAGAAAGCGATGAAAGTTGTCATCATCATGATGTTGATATTTGGTAGTTTAGTTGCCAAGGCTGCTGAGCAGCAACAAGATTTATTGGTACATAAAAAGATTAGTGATCATTTTTATCTATTGTTGGATGGCGATGGAGCCAATATAGGTGTGATTATTGGCGACGATGGCATTTTGCTGGTCGATACTTTACTCCCGGCAGCCAATCAGTATTTGCTTCAAGAAATTCGTAAGATATCTGATAAACCGATCAAATACGTTGTCAATACCCATAACCATCAGGACCACTCCGGAGGAAATCAGTTTTTTGCAAAAATGGGGGCGACGATTATTTTCCAGGAAAATGCGATTTACGGACAGAATGCCGCGTACTCAGATGACAACACGGTTAATTATTCACATCTTAGCTTTAAAAATAAATTCTCTTTGAACTATGGCGGCGAGGAAATGCGGGTTCATCATGAGTCCATACATACCTTTGACGACGCCATTATTTACTTTCCTGATGCCAATATTCTATTCACTGGTGATATCTACAATAACAATTGGTTGCCGATGTTTGGCACTGACGGTGTAGCAGGGATGAACAAGGTCATAGACTCTATGCTAGAGATGATAAATGAAGAAACTATTGTCGTACCTGGACATGGAGATGTCGGTGGTAAACAATTACTGCGAGTTTTTAGACGTTTGTGTTCAGACTGGATTAGTCGACTAAACAAGTTGCGTAAGAAAGAACTGTCCATTGATTTAATCGTTGAAGATAAAGAACTGAATTTGATTATACAACAATTTTTGGGAGTGAAAGAAAATGCCGGGATCGATGCCGGGCGATTTAAGCGGTTTGTTTCCCGAGTTGTAAAGGACTCCTCAAACGAATCCAAACCACCGTATTCAATAGAGCTGGATAAATTGTCATTGTACACAGGCCATTACCAACTGGATGACAATACTCAGGTTGAAATCTTTCAAGACAAAGGAAAACTATATGTTCGTAAACCCGTTGAATTCATGGCGCAACTGCTGCCTCGGTCTGTTACACATCTGAATTTTGCGGGGCGGACAGTAAAGGGACACTTTTCATTTAAATTCAATAAGGCAGGTGAAATTGAAAACGTGATGATGGTTCGGCAGGGTGAAAGTTATCAAGTGAAAAAGCTATAACAAATGGCTAACGACTATCGTGCGCAATGAAACGCTGCTACACCCCAAAGAGATATTTTGTTTTTTTGTCTATGGGAACTAAATATAAACATATCTATTAACTCTATCGTGAGGGTTATAGCTACATAAATCGCAATTGATTCTCATCGTATGAGTTTCCTATAGTGATTGTGTGAATATCACTAATTTGTGATGTTACAAAATGACAGCTTATGGTTAAAAACAGCCTCACAATGACAAGTTATGGTTCAAAATTGCTCATTCAGTATTTTTTGGGGTCATGTAAAATCAATGACTTAAGCACTATCCCAATGACAGCTTATGGTTCAAGTGACATATTTGTCATTATACCCATAAGCTGTCATTCTAACCCATAATTTGTCACTGTAAGTTCTAAGCAGATATATGCAACGTTCTGTTATTACAGCATGCGCCTTAAAAGCTATTCTTTGTTATTATTTTGAGTTTGATGACTCGATCATCAGCTATGAATCCCAGCCATGGGGTTATTACTATCAGTATGAAGGTGAGCGGCACGTTTACACGTCAGACATCGAAGCATTTCGTGGTATCAAGTCTTTTTATATTGAAATCAAAAGTAAAATCTAGCTGCAATAATTCGAGCATTTTGACCTGTGGTTCAATGCTACTGGCCAGCAAGTATTTACTTAAAATCGGGAGGTCAACGATTTTGAATAGTTGACCCGGCACCTAG
>JABSOG010000167.1 GCA_013216025.1 Algicola sp.
TTAAAGGTAAGGGGTTCGACAACATCAGTCAATCTAAAGTATCAAGAATGCTGAGTAAGTTCGGCTCGTTCCGCACCCGAAATGCCAAGCAAGAAATGGTCTACTGCCTGCCTGCCGAATTCGGTATGCCAACCGCCAGAAGTCCATTAAAACAACTGGTTCTTGAAATCATGCACAATGATGTGATGGTGATCATACGGACCAGCCCAGGCGCTGCACAGCTGATAGCCCGTTTGCTGGATTCGGTCGGTAAGGCTGAAGGCGTACTTGGAACAATCGCAGGTGACGATACCATTTTCATTGCACCATCCAATGTTTCAGATATCGATTTCACCTTGCAGAAAATTAAAGACTTGTTCGAGAACGTCTAAAGGCTGACGCTACTTATTATTTTGCAAAAACGTGCGTGACGGGGCAAAAAACGCAGCCCCGGTCTCCGCTTCAGTGAAATTGAGCAACGCATCACTATTTCTGTGCTCGTCACCTTTAATCATGCTGCGCAAAATCTTCTCAAAGTATTCGGGGGTTTTGCAGCACGACATGAAAAACAGCCCCTGCAATTTTAAATGGCCATATGGCATACTCTGGCGCAGTATTTCCATTGGTTGACCCTTCTCATCCTTCAAATCAGCCCGCTTTATGTGGCAACAGGGTGGTTTTTTCGATTCAGCAAATTCTTGATTTTTGATTTTGGTGCGCCCTATCACCTTTTCCTGCTCCAGTACATCGAGGCTTTCCCAACGCCTTAAATTATGGCGATAACGCTGAATGTGGATATAACTACCACCAGAAAAGCCAGGGTCTTCATCTCCCACCAAAGCCACTTTGTGTTTTTTCATGCCTCGGGGGTTTTTGGTGCCCTCGACAAATCCAGTCAGGTCACGACCATCGAGATAACGAAAACCCTTTAGCTGGTCAACCAAATCCACTGAGTTGGCAAAAAGTGCCGCTATCTGTAATCCCATCAAATGGTTGACGTCGGCGCGGTCTGAGCGCACCTGAACCAAAATATCGTATGGCACGCCCGGCATATCATAACCACCGTGAGACATCGCAGGAAAGGGTTTAAGCAAGGCTGGCCGATTGTCAGGATATAGTTCATCCCAGTAGTTGGCACCAATACACACCATACCAGTCAACATCGCCTCAGAAAAACGCTCGCCCAACTCGTCGAACAACGCAGGTAATTGTGATAACACCCCACGAATAAATGCTTCTCTGCCGTCATTGGCATTAAACAGCAAGTATAGGCCGTGAATATTAGCCTCTGCGCAGACGCCCAGCTGTTCTTGTGCCATGGTGTTCCTCAGTGTATGAATCGGATGATCTGCAATGATACAAAATTTATGCTTGCCCGTTAAGCTAAGTTACACATAATTAAGGCAAAAACAGGTGTAAATGGTGTGGAACCACCGATAATTCAACTTTTGCCGCCAAAGGCAGGTTTTGCGGCGAAAACACATCAATCGACAATTGCTCAAAAGCCATCTGATAAGTAAAACCACTACCGATAAAAGTCTTGTGTTTGACCTGCGCGTTAGGTTCGCCCGTTTGATTGAGCTGAAAATACTGCGGCCTGACAAACAACTCTCCCTCAGTACCGAATGGAAAATTGATTTCAGACGTACTGGCAATAACACCCAAAGCACAATCCACCTCAGTACTAGACAGTACCTTGGCCGGAATATACACACCCTTGCCCAAAAACTCTGCCACAAACGGGCTGTTTGGATGATTGAACAACACCTCGGGTGTATCCAACTGCGCAATTTTACCTTGATCCATCACCGCCATCTTGTCAGCAAAGGCAAAACCTTCTTCTTTTGAATGGGTAACAAACACTGCCGACATTTGCTGTGATTTTAAAATATCGCGAATTTCATCAATCAGTTCATAACGCACTTGTGTGTCGATATTTGAGAACGGCTCATCAAGTAACAATAACTGGGGCGAATACGCCAATGCTCTGGCAATAGCAACCCGCTGTTGTTGCCCGCCTGACAATTGATGCGGATAACGCTCACCTAAACCATCGAGTTTAACCAAAGCCAACAATTCCTTGACCCGCTCGCCCAACTGGGCTTTGGCCATTTTGCGAATGCCAAACCCGACATTACCCGCCACGCTCAAATGAGGAAACAACGCATAATCTTGAAAAATCATGCCGATATTGCGCTTTTCTGGCGGCACAAAAATATTGTTGCCATTGACCTGCTGACCGTCGATAGCAATTTCACCGCTGTGAGTTGGCATCAAACCCGCCATGGCCTTAAGCGCTGTGGTTTTGCCACAGCCACTGGGACCGAGCAAACACAAAATTTCGTTGTTTTTGAGACTCAACGACAAACCATCCAAAATGATCTTGCCCTGATAGCTACAACTTAAATCAGTGAGTTGAAGTTTGTTTTCCACAAATACCCTCCAGCTTGGTTAATGATCAATGTTTCACCGTCATACGGTTGATAACAATCAGTGGCAGCAACCCCACCAACACTATGGTCAAGGCAGCGATCGAGGCATTTTCAAGCTGCTCGTCACTGACATATTGATAAACATAAGTCGCCAACGTTTCAAAATCGAACGGGCGTAGCAACAACGCCGCAGGCAGCTCCTTCATCGATTCAATAAACACCAGCAAAGCGGCAGTCAAACAGCCTCTTTTCAATAACGGCAAATGCACCAGCCACATCAACTTAAAACGCCCTAACCCCAAGGTTTTAGACACCATGTCTATCGAAGGGCTGATTTTGCTGTAACTTGACTCAATGGCCCCTACTGCTACGGCATTAAAACGCACCACGTAGGCAAAAATGATGGCAAAGACACTGCCGCTTAAAATCAAACCCGGTTGCCATTGCATCCATTTGTCGAGCACCTCATTTAGGGCAAAGTCCAGTGAGGTCAAGGGTATCAATACACCAATGGCCAACACCGTGCCCGGCAAAGCATATCCAGTTGAAGCAAAAATACTTGGCAGGCGATTAAACCACTTTTGCTCATGAGTGTTACTATCGCGCTGATTACTGAGGATCAACAAACTGATGATCACCGTGATCACAGCAACCGTTGCAGCAATCGAAAAACTGACCCCGGCAAAACGAAAGAAATCACTGTTCCATGCCACATCCACGTTATCGATGGCATAACCAGTCAAAACCAACATCGGCAACACAAAGGCAAAAAACAAAATCGTTAAACACCACAAAGTGGCCATAACCGCTTTGATACCCGTCAGTCGGTAAAGAAAATCGTTATCTTGCTTCGACTGGCGTTCATACACCGCCTGTTGGGCCCGGCTGTAACGCTCCAAACCAATAAACAAAAAGACCAACACCAGCATCATCACCGAAATTTTCGCAGCAGCAGTCAAACTGTTATAACCCAGCCAAGTATCGTAAACCGCCGTAGTCAATGTGTTGACCGCAAAATAATGAACCGTAGCGAAATCGGCCAGCGTTTCCATGCCAATCAATGCCAACGCCACTACAATTGCGCCCCTGACCATCGGCAACGACACTTTAAAGAAACTTTCCCATGGTTTACAGCCCATCACCCTACTGGCGTGGATCAATTGATACGACTGTTCAGCCAAAGAAGTGCGAACGATCAGATAAAGATAAGGAAACAGCACCAACGCCAACATAGTGGCGGCACCACCCAAAGAGCGAATTTCAAAAAAGGCGTAATCGGCGGGAGATTGCCAGCCAAACCAACCGCGTAAAGAGGTTTGAATGAGACCAGCATAATCGAACAAGTCGGTATAAACGTAAGCGATAAGATAAGAGGGCATGGCCAGCGGCAACATCATCGCCCATTGCAACCATTTACGCCCGGGAAACTGGCACATTGCCATCAACCATGCCACCGGCAAACCAAAAATCACAGACAACAAGGCAACCCAAAATACCAACAACACGGTGTTGCTGATGTAATCGATTAATACGGTATCCCACAGGTGGGAAAAAACCTCGGTGCCCGGCGACAACTCTTCAAAGGACCATGTTTCAAAAGACCATGTGTCGAAAGAAAAAGCTTCAAAAAATAATGCCAACACTGGCAGTAACAACGTTATGCCGGCGAACCAGGCCAAAACCGTCCAAGGACGGGGCAGCCAACCTTTGTGCATTTAGTTCAGATCGAACTTTGTTTCGTCAAGCAAAGCCAATGCCCTTATCCTAAAAGTAGCCACTTTGGCGATGGAGATCTGGTCTTCTTTAAATGTGCCCCACGAAGCCACCATTGGATCGAGCTTAACGCCAGCTTTAACTGGGTATTCCATATTGAGCGAAGCGTACAGCTGCTGAGCATCATCAGAGGTCAAATAGTTTATCAGCTTCAATGCGTTGTCTTTGTTTGGCGCATGTTTGGCCATAACAACACCGCTGACATTGATATGTGAACCACGATTCTGTTGATTTGGAAAATTAATGTTAACTGCCTCGGCCCAGACTTTCTGCTTGGCATCCTGCATCATTTTTCCAAAGTAATAACTGTTGCCCAAAGACAAATCACACAGGCCTTCTTTAATCGCCTTAACTTGTGCTCGGTCGTTACCCTGTGGTTTGCGTGCCAAATTGGCTTTAACACCCAGCAACCACTGCTTGGTTTGCTGCTCGCCGTGATGGGCGATCATTGATGAAACCAGCGCAATATTGTAAGGATGTTTACCGCTACGAGTACAAACCTTGCCTTTATATTGATTCGAGGCCAAGTCTTCATAACTGATATTGCTCATGTCACCCAGACTAGCTTTAGAGCTGTAGATATTTCGTACTCGTTTGGTCAAAGCAATCCACTGGTGGTTTGGGTCACGAAATGCATCGGGTACATTTTCGTTGATAGTATCACTTTGAAAAGACTGAGTAAGTTGGCCATCAGCCAATTGCAGTAACAAACTAAAATTAGACGTTAAAACCACATCTGCCGGGCTGAATTTACCTTCGCGTTTTAACCTTTCAAGCAACCCTTTTTTGGCAAATACCACTTTGGTTTTGATACCGGTTTGCTTAGTGAAAGTTTCAAGGATGGGGTTGATCAAAAAGGGTTGGCGATACGAATAAATATTGACGACATTTTCAGCCATGGCCACCTGGACCTGGGTTACCAGCAGCAACAGCGCCACCAGAACAGACTTTTTCATTGAGATAAACCTTATTGAGAACGATTATCATTTATTCTAACTTTATATTTGACAAATTACACCCCACAATCAACACTTTAAGTTGATTTGGGTCAAGTTTAGAGAATTCATTAGTTCCTGTTTTACTGAGACACTTTTAACCGTTGCGACTTTACTAATTTTACTTGTAAGCAATGTCTCACAACGCAGTGAGAAAAGTCCGCTAAGTGACTTGATTTAAGCTTAGACAAAATAACTAACTCCTTGTATTTAAATATATTATTGAATGATTCTTTGTCGAGCGTCTTGAACAAGGAACTTCGATTATTATTTTCGCCCTTTCGCCTGAAACTGTGTCCGCTATTATTTATATCAACAGAGCGGGATGCTGATAGCCAATTCGAGTCACTGAAGCGACGAACGATTTACACAAGCGGCAACAACAAGGTAGTTATAAAAGGAAAAGGACAACAGTGGATGGGTTTCTTAATTGGACTTAAGAGCAGACGGACATTAAAGGGCAAGTCTGAACACCAGTTTCGCGCGGTGCTTTTACGGGAAGTGCAGCAAGAAGCCAACACGCAGACCAGATGGACATATGAACAGCATTCATAATTGACGGATTAAACCTAAGGACCGGAAAAGGATCACCGACGGTATAGATACTGGAGTATCTATGACAGGATGTCAGAGGAGCAACTGGATTTTGATGGAGCCATGGTTTGGCGACCTCATGGATGATTTAGGGAATCTATAGAAGCTGGACGCTTACTACCACATAGATGATTTATTGGGGTGCCATTTGGCACCCCTTTTTTTTGCACATGGATGTGCTTATCCTGTGGGTTCATGGATGAACAAGAGCGACTGGTGGACATTCTACACTCTGGCTACACAGCGAACATTTACCAATGTTACTTAACCTCTAGCCTTCCTCTCAAGCCAAGACTTTCGACATTGCTGCTCGGCTGTGCGCCAGCCCTCTATTTCAGGTGTCGACAATAATTTGCCCATAAACTCAATACAACCATATTTTCTTCTGATCCACTCAGCGTAAACAATGCCCAGCAAACTGCCTGTTGCCAGTCCGGCGTAGAGCCAATACAAACCATGCACTTCATCAGCGGCATAACCTAACAGGCCCAATACCGCAAAGACAAAAAATGGTGTACTGGCAGCCCAAAACCATAACATAACGTAGCCCAAGAAAGCCAACAGGTACACGAACCATTCAACTGGCTTTATTAACCATTGCACTATCATTTCATAACTTCCTTTATTGTAAATATCAGCTCACAGCCTTGCCGTTTGATTTGATAGTAATGTTGGCAGGGGATATGAAAACATGGTGGGGCATCAAAGTTTTCAATAAACTTATCAGCCTAGGGGCAGGCAATCAGTGCTGAAATCGGTGCTGTTATTATTGATGACTAAACCAATATTATGACCAACATCAGGGCGGCAACACCAATAACAGTAAAAACTTTAATAATACGTTCTCACGAACTCAAAAACTTCTGCCACGAAGTCAACATCATCGAAAAATCATCCAAGCCGCAGGCAGCCTGAAAGTTGTCTTCGTTGACTGAAACATCTTCTTCAAACTCGATACTATCAACACCGCCCATCCCATCACAACTGGCATTGAGCTGCAACGTCACGTCCATTTGATTGAGCGTGAGTAAATATTCACGACCCTCAAAGGTCAGCTCATTACTGTCATGTTGACGGAGTTTTTCAACGGATTGAAACAAAGAATCGATTTGGACACGGTCATTGCCGACCTCTTCGACCAACCAAGAGGAAAAAACTTCATGCTCCATTGAAAATTTTGCATGGTAACCCCCTTTTACTGGGTCACGGGAGAATTCATATTCCATAATGTTCACCTAAAGGAAATTGTTATTTTTATAGTAGTTGGCTTTACGCCTTAGCGCGAATATAGTACGGATTAATTGGTTGCAAATTAACCTGGGACGCTGTTGCTCCCTCGCAAATAACAAAAACCGGCGATATCGCCGGTTTTTAAGCATGACTACTTATCGTCGAAATGTCGAACCACCTGAAACTCACATCCATGTGAGATTCCAGGAAACCGCTACGTTCAAACACAGCAGCGGCTGCCGAGTGGAACATCGCTCACTTTTTATCAACATGGATGTTGTGTATGACGTAATTGCAGGAGCAAATTACGGTCAACAAGTTGAAAAGGCGGCACATCCATGTGCAGCATAGCCTTTAACGCATTAATTACGCCGGTTGCTGGATAATCACGTTATCCGCTTTTTTGGTGTACTCAGGCATTTTGTGGAAGTTTAAGTAGCGATAAGTATCAGCCGCAGTTGCGTTGATTTTCTCAGCATACTCCATATATTCCGCCACAGTAGGCAAGCGACCGGTGATAGATGTAACCGAAGCCAGCTCAGCAGAAGCCAAGTAAACATCAGCGCCATTACCCAAACGGTTCGGGAAGTTACGAGTTGAAGTAGAAACCACAGTGGATTTCTCGGCAACACGCGCCTGGTTACCCATACATAATGAACAACCCGGAGATTCAGTACGTGCGCCAACACGGCCATAAATACTGTAGTAACCTTCGGCAGTTAATTGTGCAGCGTCCATTTTGGTTGGTGGTGCAACCCACAAGCGAGTTGGCAACTGACCTTTGAAGTTTTCAAGCAATTTGCCCGCAGCACGGAAATGACCGATGTTGGTCATACAAGAACCGATGAACACTTCGTCAATCTTGCAGCCAGCAACACTAGACAACAAACGGGCATCATCAGGGTCGTTTGGCGCGCATAAAATCGGCTCTTTAATATCGCTCATGTCGATTTCAATCACGGTGTGATATTCAGCGTCTTTGTCAGCTTCCATCAATTGGGGTTTGGCAAGCCACGATTCCATATTGTTGACACGACGTTCGATGGTACGAACATCGCCGTAACCTTCGCTGATCATCCACTTAAGCATAACGATGTTTGATTGCAGATATTCAGCAACAGAATCTTCTTCAAGCTTGATGGTACAGCCTGAAGCAGAGCGCTCAGCACTGGCATCAGAAAGTTCAAATGCCTGTTCAACGGTCAAACCTTTAATGCCTTCAATCTCTAATACACGACCAGAGAAAACGTTCTTCTTGCCCGCTTTAGCCACCGTCAAATGACCGTCTTGAATCGCTTGATAAGGAATGGCATGAACCAAATCACGCAAAGTGATACCAGGCTGCATCTCGCCTTTAAAGCGAACTAAAACCGACTCAGGCATATCCAGTGGCATAACACCGGTAGCAGAGGCAAACGCCACCAAACCAGAACCCGCCGGGAATGAAATGCCCAGAGGGAAACGGGTGTGAGAATCACCACCAGTACCCACAGTATCAGGCAACAACATGCGGTTTAACCAAGAGTGGATAATACCATCGCCCGGACGTAAAGAAACACCAGAACGATTCATGATGAAATCAGGCAACGTGTGGTGAGTATCCACATCAACCGGCTTAGGATAAGCAGAAGTGTGACAGAAAGATTGCATAACCAAATCGGCAGAGAAGCCCAAACAAGCCAAATCTTTAAGCTCGTCACGAGTCATTGGACCGGTAGTATCTTGAGAACCAACAGAAGTCATCTTCGGCTCACAGTATTGACCAGGACGAATACCGTCTACGCCACAGGCTTTACCAACCATCTTCTGGGCCAGTGTGTAACCTTTGGTAGAACTGGCCACTTCAGCAGGACGACGGAAAATGTCAGTGGCAGGCAAGCCCAAAGCTTCGCGGGCACGTTCAGTCAAACCACGACCGATGATCAATGGAATACGGCCACCGGCACGCACTTCATCGATGATAACGTCAGATTTAAGCGAAAACTCAGAGATAATTTCATCAGTACCGTGACGTTTAACTTTGCCTTCATAGGGGAAGATGTCAATCACATCGCCCATATTCATCTTTTCAACGTCAAGCTCTACCGGCAATGCACCGGAGTCTTCCATGGTGTTATAAAAGATAGGCGCGATTTTTCCGCCCAAACAAACACCACCACCGCGCTTATTTGGCACGTTAGGAATGTCGTCACCCATGAACCACAACACAGAGTTGGTGGCAGATTTTCTCGAAGAGCCGGTGCCAACAACGTCACCAACATAGGCCAATGGGAAGCCTTTTTTGTTCAATTCTTCTATTTGCTTAATAGGACCAAGCATACCGTCGTCATCAGGGGTGATGCCCTCACGGCCAATTTTCAGCATCGCCAACGCGTGCAATGGAATATCAGGACGTGACCAAGCATCAGGTGCCGGAGACAAGTCATCAGTATTGGTTTCGCCAGTCACTTTAAAGACAGTAACCGTAATTTTCTTGGCCAATTCAGGTTTTGACAAGAACCACTGGGCATCAGCCCAAGACTGAACAACCTGCTTGGCAATCGTATTACCAGCATTGGCTTTATCGTTAACATCATGAAAAGCATCAAACATCAATAAAGTGTTCGACAGACCTTTAGCTGCGATAGGCGCAAGGGCTTCGTCGTCCAACAAGTCAATCATCGGTTCGATGTTGTAACCACCGAGCATAGTGCCCAGTAATTGCGTTGCTTTGGCGGCGTCAAGGATTGGAGATTGGGTTTCGCTTTTAGCGATGGCAGCCAGGAATCCGGCTTTAACATAAGCGGCGTCATCTACGCCAGGTGGTACACGGTTGATCAACAGATCAAGGATAAATTCTTCTTCACCTACCGGTGGGGTTTTGATTAATTCGACCAGTGATGCGACTTGCTGGGCGTCTAATGGTGTGGGTACAATGCCTTGTGCGGCACGTTCTTCAACGTGTTTACGATAGTCTTGAAGCACAATAATGTCCTCTATGGATGGGCTGACAGATAGGTTTGTGGGGGCGGATTATACGCCTGTTGTGGATAAAAATATAGTCGGGTGCGGGTTATGTTGCAGATATAACTTGTTGCGGGGGGTGCCCCGAGCTAACGCGGCCTGACGGCTAAAATCAAAAGCTTCAACACGGAGTCACGGAGGCACGGAAAAAGAAAGAGGAAAAGCAAAAAAATAGAACAACTACAACGGATTTAGACATGTTCGTTTAGTATTTGAAGTCCGGCTATCTTCATTGTCATTTTTAGTCTTTTACGCTTTTATCTTTTCTCTTTCTTACTCCGTGGCTCCGTGGCTCCGTGTTGAGATCTTTTGACCTTGGGTCACTACGGAAAACCTACCAAATCTTAACCCGGTCTTCAGGCTTAAGATAAAGCTTATCCCCTTCTTTAACATCAAACGTCTGATAAAACTCAGGCATATTCCACATAATACCGTTAACTCGGTATTCACTCGGTGAATGCGGGTCGGTCATCAACCGCTGGCGCAAGGCTTCTTCACGATATTTACGACGCCATACCTGAGCCCAACCGAAGAAAAATCGCTGGTCGCCGGTAAAGCCATCCATTGTTGGTGACGCTTGGCCTTCAAGTGACAAATGATATGCTTCAAGTGCCACTATCATGCCGCCCAAATCGCCGATGTTCTCACCCAAAGTTAATTCACCATTGACATTGGCATCATCAAAAGGTTTGAACTGACTGTATTGATCAGAAAACTGCTTAGCGCGTTTTTTAAATTCAGCCTTATCAACGCTAGTCCACCAATCACGAAGATTACCGTCACCATCATACTGAGCACCCGAATCGTCAAATCCATGGCCGAGTTCGTGGCCAATCACCGCACCAATGCCGCCATAGTTAACCGCATCATCGGCTTTCATGTTGAAAAACGGGGGTTGCAATATCGCTGCCGGAAAGACAATCTCATTCATGACCGGATTGTAATAAGCATTGATAGTTTGCGGAGTCATGTGCCAGACCGTTTTATCAATAGGTTGGCCCAAATGCGCTGCCATTCGGTCGTTGTTCCACGCGGCAAAACGCATACCATTGCCCGCCAAGTCATCGGCTTTGATCTCAAGGGCAGAATAATCCTTCCACTTGTCTGGATAGCCAATTTTATAAGTGAATTTACTGAGTTTTTCTTGTGCCGCCACCTTGGTTTCGTCAGCCATCCACTCAAGCGTATCGATGCGCTTACCATAAGCCGTCATCAAGTTTTGCACCATTTTTTCCATACGGGCCTTAGCATCCGGCGAAAAGTTGTCTTTTACATATAACTTGCCAAGGATCTCACCCACAACCACACCGGTGGCATCAACGGCCTTTTTCCAGCGCGGTGACTGTGCTTCGAGGCCGCGCAGGCGTTTATCAAAAAAGTTGTAGCGCAAATCAACAAAAGCCTCGCTCAAACTGTCGGCATAATCATCAACAAGGTGAAACGCCAAATAATCGCGCCACACCGATACCGGCGTATCCGCGAAGGTTTTGACAAAGCTGCTAATATAGCTGGGCTGACGTACAACCACCTCGGTCGCTTTATTGAGATGCGCGGTTCTGGCATAACCATTCCAATCTAACGCCCCCATCATCTGCTTGAGATCTCCAACAGACATTTTGTTATACGACTTCACCGGATCCCTGCGCTCAACCTGAGTCCAGTGAGCAGTGGCAATTTGGGTTTCAAGTTTCAAAATACGAACAGCTGCCAATGCGGCATTGGGATAATCAACCAAAGCCAACAATTGGCTGATGTAAGTCTGATAATCGGTGCGTATCTTGGCAAATTTTTTGGTGTCTTTGAGGTAGTAATCCCGGTCTGGCAAACCAATACCACTTTGGTTCAGTGCAACAATATATTGGCTTGAATTCTTTTCGTCGTTATCAACATCCCAACTCATCGGCGTGTTAACCCCAATGTGATTTAAATGGGCAAATGTTGCGGCGATCTCAACATGCGAACCCAAGTTCATAATTTTTTCAAGATCTGATTTTAATGGCGTAAAACCCAATTCTTCGACATTGGCTTCATCCATGTAACTGTCATAAAAGTCGCCCAGTTTCTGCTCATCTGAGCCGGGGGTTTTACCGGGTATTTTTGCAGTGCGTTCAATGATTTGGCGCAATTTTATCTGAGCATCATCGTACAACTGACTAAAGGATCCATAATTGGATTTATCCGCCGGAATCTGGGTTCGCTTTAACCAGGCACCATCAACATAACGATAAAAGTCGTCTTGTGGTCGAACAGATTTGTCGAAGTTTTCAAGCTCAATCCCCGACACCAGTGCACCAAATGCAGTCGCTGGTGCAGCGGTAGACATTTCAGTATTGTCATTGCGACTACAGGCCGTCAGTCCCACGGCAAAAGTGACCGCAGCGGCCTCCAGGGTTATTTTTTTCATTGTTCGTTCCCAGACTAATGTATTTGTTATCGCGGGCGATTCTAGCACATAAACTGCTACGATGCAGGGGCGCAGGCTACAGGCTTAAGGGCTTAGACAGACTTAAAATCCGACCCAGCAGGACGTTGAAAAGCCTGCAAGCCAAAAGCA
>JABSOG010000168.1 GCA_013216025.1 Algicola sp.
TTGGACGGCCTATGGCCTGAAAATCAAAAGATCTCAACACGGAGGCACGGAGCCACGGAGAAAAGAAAGAGTAAAAACCAAAAAGATTAAGGGGTTAAAAGCGCAATATAACTGGATGTTACAGGTCAAAAGTCATTAATGTTTTATTCTTTTTGCCCTTCTCTTTCTTTCTCCGCGCCTCCGTGGCTCCGTGTTAAATTCTTTTGACCTTGACCTTCACAAAGACAAAGTATCTTTGATAAAAGGAATGGTCAGCTTGCGCTGTAGGGCGATTGAGGCTTTGTCGAGTTGGTCCAAAGCGTCGATTAACGAGGTGATATCTCGGGTTAGGCGTGACACCATATAACGGCCAGCTTCTAATGATAACTCTAATCCGCGCAGTTTGGCCCTAACCTGCAACGCTTTGACTTTGTCGGCATCATTGAGGTATTTGAGCTGATAAGTAACACCCCAGTTAAGGCGTGAAATCAAATCAGGCAACTTGATGTTTAACGTATCCGGCAAACCTTTGGCGGCCACTATCAGCGTTTTACCCGCGGCGTCGAGTAGATTGAACAGGTAGAAAAATGCTTTTTCCCAAGCATCATTGCCGCCGATTAATTCGAAATTGTCGACGCAAATCAAATCATAACTGTCAATGCCATCAAGTACTTGGGGTTTCATTTGGATTAACTGGTCAAGTGGTAGTAAAATGTTCGTCAGACCCAATTCTTGGGCTTCCACGCAGCTGGCGTATAACAGATGAGATTTGCCTGATTGGTTAGTGCCCGACAAAAATGTAAACGAAAATTGGCGCTCGGTTTTGCCCAGCACCTCATTTAAATGTTCAACCAATTGGCGGTTTTCGCCGTGGTAAAAACTGGCAAAAACTTCATCGTCGGGTAAGGTCACGGGCAAGGCCAATTGCATCGGCTTACTATCTTGCATTTGGGTCATGGCACCCACCGGTATTCAATGGGTTGTTGTTCAAGGTCTGCTAGCGCATCAAATATTTTTTCAAATCGCTGCTCCAAATCCATCCCCTGCAACAAATCTAATGATTCTCCTACCAACAGAATTTCAAACTCGGCAACATCGTTATTCACGGTTTTGAGTAACACATCCGCCACAGCCGAAAAACTCAGTAGCAGCTTTTCAGCTTCAATCAGACTTTCAACGCGAGCGACGTTGCGAATGGTCATAATCATTCTTGGGGCATTATCGAGATTGGACACCTTCACCGCATATTCTGCGGCGTAGCGGTCGGCCATGTTGTTTACCAACTGGTCGAGCACTTGGTTGAGGTCGCCTTCAATCAGTTTGAGTTCTACCAGCGCATCGGATTCGAACAAACGCCATTCGAGTTTCCAATTTTTATCGTTGTTACCCTCGGGGTCATCCGGGTCTGCTTCATACCAAAATCGTGAAAGCACAATCGAATCGGTTTTGTATCGCAACGAAAAGGTTTTGATGTGTTCGTAGAAATGACCCCAGACATCGGATACTGAAACCTTTTGGTTATCTTCGAGGTCGTACAACGGAAATAACACCGGCAACCCACGGTCTTTGCTGACTTTTACGATTTGGCTCCTCAAATGGCCGTAAGACTCTTTGCTAACAACCCGGCGAACAGCGCAGTCAGAATCTTCTCCCACCATCCACAACAAAATCGAGGGCCGGCGTTTGCCCCAAATTGGCAGGGATTCGCGGCGTAATAACTTGTTGATTTTGGCCTCATCGAAAGTGGCCAACAGTAACTGCTCGTTATCTTCATTGCGACCAAATTGGAATTGACGCACATAATCAGCGGCTTTAGAGATGGCTCGTTTGATTTGTGGGTGATCAAGGACCGAGTTATTGCCTGACACCTTAACCAGAACTTTCTTAAACGCAGCGCGCTGAGAGATTTTTCTGGCTTGGGGAGATTGGCTGGTAACCACCGCGCTGGCCTGATAGAGATCCGGCACTTCAATGGCAGATACACTCGAAGCCAGCATGAGCATGGTCGATACAACAGGCATCAGTGCCTGTTTGAAAAGTTTGCAGAAGAATTTTGTCAATTGTGACACTGGTTTATCGGACAATAATAAGAATGCTGTTATGATAAACCAACGATCTGCAAAAAAGAATAATTTTAATGGTTTCTTTTTTTAACTGCTCATTTTTTAGTTAAAACGTGGCAGCTAAAAGTTGACTGCCAAAAGTTTCATTCTATTTAAAAAAAAGAGAACCAAAAGGAATCTAAAGTGGAAACACTCTTTACCAAAATCATTAATCGTGAAATTCCCGCCGACATCGTTTACGAAGACGACATATCGCTAGCTTTCAAAGACATCAGTCCCCAAGCCCCCTTTCATGTATTGATTATCCCCAAGAAGCCCATTGCGACTATAAACGACATCGAAGAAGGAGATCGCGAAGTTATCGGTCACCTTTATTATGTGGCGGGAAAAATTGCCAAAGAGCACGGTTTTGATGAAGCCGGTTACCGAGTGGTGATGAACTGTAACAACGATGGTGGACAGACGGTTTATCATATACACGCGCATTTGTTGGCGGGTAAGCCGATGGGTTGGCCGCCTTATACCGATCGATTGAAGGTGGGATAAAATCCCCCGGAGCAAGCTCTCTCGCTTAGGCTCGTCTCCCACTTCGTGTGAGCAGGGCCTTTTATTTCTTCTCCAACACCAACCGAAACCCTTTGTTTTGCGAACGATTAAACTCAAAATGCTTATACCGATAAGCCGAGCGCAGTTCAAATGCCGGGCTAAACCACGATCCGCCACGTAATACCCTTTCTTTGCAATTATTGGTGAACCAACCGCTGTTGCTTGTCCAGGCTTTGTCGGTTTTGGGCGCTTCGAGATAATACTTGTGCCAACAGTCTTCAACCCATTCGGCGACATTGCCATACATGTCGTGCAGGCCCCAGGGGTTAGCCGCCAACTTTCCTACCAGCTGAGTGCCACCGGGCGTGTTGCCGATATACCAGCCATATAGGTTTAGCTGACCAGCGTTGCCACCAAAAAAATAAGCCGTGTTGCTGCCAGCCCTCGCCGCATACTCCCACTGGGCTTCAGTGGGTAAACGGTAGGTTAATCCAGTAGACTTTTTGCTGAGTTTTTTAATGAAGGTTTGAATATCGTTAAAGCTGACATTCTCAACCGGGCGATTAGGATCGACAAAATTTGAAGGGTTATCGCCCATTATTTGCTGCCAAATCGCTTGGGTGGTTTCATATTTGGCCAGATAAAAACGTTTGGCGATGGTGACTTCGTGCTGGGGCAACTCGGGGTCGTAACCGTTTTGGTCGTTGGCGTCACGGCCCATCATAAATTTGCCCGCCTCGATCAGCATGAATTCGGTGCCCATCGGGTCAGTATAGTCGGCTTTATTCGGCTGGGCTTGCACAGCCTCCTGTGCTAGGGCTGGTAATGAGGCCTGCAATGAAGCACAAACCAACAACCATGGCGCCATCTGCTTACTTACCGCTTTAAACATAAACATGCCCTGCTCTACCTTGTTCGTTGACTAGCCATTTTGATTAATTATGATGGTATCACAATCAGACTCTATATTGCTTTTCGAGTTTGCTTACCCCAAGCCCGTTGGCTTTAATGACCTGAATTTGCACAGGAATGCGGTCTTTCATCGCTTCGATGTGACTGATCACCCCAATCATTTTTCCCGAAGCGTTTAAGCTGTCGAGCGCATTGAGTGCGGTATCGAGGGTTTCACTGTCGAGTGTGCCAAAACCTTCATCTAAAAACAGCGAATCGATGCTGGTTTTATGGCTGACCAAGTCAGACAAAGCGAGCGCCAGCGCCAAACTCACCAAAAAGCTTTCACCACCCGAGAGGGTTTTAGTGTCACGAACGGTATCAGCCTGCCATGTATCAATAACCAACAGTTCTAGCGCTTCAGTGTCTTTTCGACGCAAATAATAACGGCCATGTAACCGGGTTAATTGCTTGTTGGCCAAATAAACCAAATGGTCGAGGGTTAATCCTTGCGCAAAACGGCGGAATTTACTGCCATCAGCCGAGCCAATCAAACTGTTAAGACAAGCCCAATCATCATAGTCTTGCTGATATTGCGCTATTTGATCAAACAACGCCTGCTGAGACAACCGCAAACCCGCATCACTGTCGAGCTGCTGCTGCAACTTACCCTGGCGCTGGGCGATGTATTTAAGCTGTTCGGCCAAATTCGCCAATTGCTCGTTAATGTCTTCGCCGAACGTTATCTCTTGCTGCTCTTCGTCACTATCGCCTTCTTCACTCTTTTCTTCGTAAAGCGCTTCAGGACGATTGTCGTTGTGCTCGGCTAATTCACTTTGCACCTGAGCTTTTAACGTTTGCGCTCTTTCAAGCTGCTTTTCGAGGCGTTCTTTTAGCTGCTGTAATTGCAGCCTTTGGTCTTGCGGCAGCACCGCATCTAAAAAGTCCTGCAAGTCTGTAAATTCACTGTCGGTCAGTGCATCGGTAAACAACTGTTCATTCTCTTGCTGACTTTGTACAAGGTTTTGGGTGTTTTCACGGGTCGCTGTCAACTGGCCTTCAAATGCCTTGGCCTGTTGCTGCACTTGGACCACATCGGTTTGTGTTTGCTTTAAAGTGCGCTCAGCATGGGCCAATTTTTGATGAAAATTTTGTCGCACACTTTCAACGTTTTGCTCGCCAAACAACTCAAGCCGCTCATTTAGCACATCTTGCAATGTAGATGCGTTGTTTTTACAGAGGTTTTCACCCTCAGACAAGGCGCTTTCCATTGCAATGAGCTGTTCGTGGTTGGCTTTGCATTGAACGTTTATTCTGTCGAGTTCACGTTCTAATTGTTGATTGTGCTGCCAGTTGTTTTGCCACAACGCAGATTCAGTGGTTCGTTGGTCAAGCCATTGGTTTTGTTGATGTGCTTGGGGCGGTGTTAAACCAAAACCTTGCAGTTGCTCGGCCAGTTTAGTGTCGGCTGTATTGATGGTGACATTAATTTGCTCCATCAAAGCAGTTGACTCGTGCTGCTGAGCCATCAGGTTTTGCTGGTCTTTTTCACTGCCCGCCAACTCAAATTGAGCCTTTTGCTGAACGTTTTGCGCTTGATTAAACGCATTGCGATGAAACTCCAACGCTTTACTAGCCTGAAAAATTTGACTTAACTGTTCGTTAAGTTGTTGTTCTTGCATCTGTCTTTGCCCGACAAAGTCAGCCAGTGCCGCAATATCTTCAATAGGCAATAACGTGTTCAAGTTTTGACAAGCGACTAACCAGTTTTCCATCAACTGCTCAACGTTTGCAGTCAGGTTTTCAATGGTGGCCAAGGTATTTTGGCTATAGGCTTGACCTTGCACCAAATGGTTTTCAAGGGATTGCTTTTCAACACTTAACAGCTCAACGACTTGGCTTAATTCGTTATAACGTTGCTCTGTTATGGATACGTTAATGGCCTGATAAGCCTCTATCGCAGGATGTTCTTTAGAGCCACATAGCGGACACGCTGCTTCGGGCTGTAATTGTGTTCGCGCCTGCTCAAGCGATACGATGGTTTGTTCTTGCGCTAACAAGGTTTGCAAGTCGGTTAAGTGCTGAGATTTTTGGCCATAATCATTTGTTTTTACAGCTATCTGCTGTTTTAGTTGATCACATTGGCCAACATACTGATTATATTTCAATTTTTGAGCGGTCAATTCAACACTTTGTTGTTGATGACCATCTTGTAGGGTTTGCAGTTGATGAACGATTGGGTTTGATTGAATCAACACATCAAGATTGCTTTTTAACTGCGCTCCATCATTGTTGGCAAGTAGTTGGGCAAGCAACGATTGTGCCTGTTCAAGTTGGGTTTGACATTGAACCGTCACTTGCTCGCTTTGGCTAGCTTGTTGGCGTTGATCGACAATTTTATCGCCCAGTTGCTGTTGTAGTTGCGCATTGTTTTGCAACTTGGTGGGGTGGGTTTGCAATTCGTTACAACGCTGTGAGCGCCAGCCAAACTGCTCTCGCCAAACAGCCAGTTGTTCTGCCAACTGCTGATGATGGGCGTTACTTTCAAAATAATTAGTCAGGTTACCCAGTTGATTTTCGGTTTGCTCTTGTTGCGAAAACAAATGTTGTTGCATCACTTGTGCATCGTGTTGTTGGGTCTTGCGGGTAGCAAACTGGCTTTGTAAGCGGTTTTGCTCAGCTTTAAGCTGACTGATTTGATTGTCGAGCGGCACAACCTGCCCATTGATCACAGCCTCAGTTTCACTTTGTTGCACTTTAAGCCGTTCAAAATCGTTTTCAGCATTTTCGAATTGACTGTTCAACTTTTTAACTTGTTGATTGCCCGCCTCAAACTGTTGTTCAAGATTGTGCAGGGCCTCGGCACCTTGTTCTGCTGACTCACGGCTTTTAATCGAATGGTTATATATAAGCCGTAGTTTTTCGGCAGGCTCACTTTGTTGTAGTAGCGCTAACTGGCTTTGATGTGTTGCTTGTTCTTCAATGGCGGCTTGATGATCATCGGTCGATTTGATTAACCCGGCTTCGAGTTTTTTGGCGGTGTCGAGCCAGTTTTTTCTGACTTGCATCGACTTTTGCTTTTCGCCGACAGTGTTTGATTGCTCACCGAGCGATTGTAGATTTTGTTCAATGTCGACTTTTTCGCCATCGGTCAACAACGACATACCCTCGGCTTTGGCCTGGCATTTGTCTAATTCGGTTTTAGAATCTTTATAACGTAAATAAACCTGTTCAGAGATGGTGCCGTAAATTTCGGTGCCGGTGAGTTCTTCTAACAACTCGGCTCTGTCGTTTGGGTCGGCATTTAAAAAGGCGGCAAACTGACCTTGGGACAACAACATCGATTTGGTGAAACGGGCAAAGTTAAGGCCGGTAATACTAGCGACCAGCTGGAGTTTGTCTTTGACTTTTTCGGCGATGATTTTATTGTCTGACATCCGCGCCAATTCTACTTTTGGGCTCTGCAACTTACCGTCAGCCTCATTACGCGAACGACGTTGACTCCAAAAAGCTCTGTAACCTTCCCCTTTCACTTCAAATTCGACCTCGGCCAAACAGTCGGTAGTATGGCGGGTCATCAACTCATTTTGGCTTTGCGACACCACGCTCATACGTGGCGTTTGGTGATACAACGCTAGACAAATCGCATCGAGCAAAGTGGTTTTGCCTGCGCCTGTGGGACCGGTGATGGCAAACAGGCCGTTGCTGGCAAAAGGCTCCTTTGAAAAGTCGATTTTCCATTCGCCCTTTAACGAGTTGATGTTTTTAAGTCGCAGGCTAAGAATTTTCATAGTTCGTCTCCTTGTGCCTGTGCTTCGCTCACTATTGAGGCAAAAGCCATGCGCACCCGTGCCAATCGCGCCTTGTCTTCATCGCTTTGGAAATCTTCTTGAGCAAGGCGTTTTTCAAACACCTGTTCTGCATTGAGTTCGTTTAACGTTTCTTTTGCTTCGCGACCCAAAGTCACTTGGCGATTGGCTTTTTGACGGCGTAACAACAAAACCTCGACGGGTAAATCTGCTGTCAAAGCTTCGATTCGTCGTTGCAAGTCGGTTAGGTATTGCTGGGTAGTCACTTCGATATCGAGCCATACAGGCAACTCGCCTTCATGGTCTCTTAACGATTCGAGCTTTAATTCGATCTCGGCCAAATCGCCTTTTATCAATTGCATCGGCTGAAAGGTTGGGATCTCTACCGCTTCAACGCTGTCGAGTTTACTGTCTTTAAAATCAACCAGATAAACGCTTTTGGTTTTGCCTACTTCGTCAAAACTCAGTGGAATGGGCGAACCGCTGTAGCGAATATGTTCAGTCTTGCCGACCTTTTGTGCCCGATGAATATGGCCCAGCGCAATGTAATCGGCCTTGGGAAAGGCGTTAGATGGAAACGCTTCAAGAGTGCCTATATAGATTTCCCTTACCGAATCTGTCGTTTTAACGCCTACGGTCGTTAAATGGCCGGTGGCGATAACTGGCAGTGCAGGTTCGAATGATTTGGCTTTAATTCGGGCGAGGTCATAAATCGTTTGATAATGGTCGCTGATGGCATTTTGCAGCGCCGATTGCTTTTCGCTGCCACTCTGCCCGGCTTGGCTTTCGAGTACATCGCGGGGCCGCACAAAAGGAATGGCGCACACCACAGCACCGGGTTCGCCGTCAGCTTTGTTGAGTACCAAAACCTGCTTTTCAGGCGTGTCTTGTACGCACGGAATAACGTGAGTATTTAGGCACGCCAACAAATTGGTTGATTCGTTTAACGTTGCGACCGAGTCATGATTGCCACCCAAAATCAGCAGTTGACAGGTAACCTGTTGTAAATCAACGATAAATTGGTTGTACAATTGGCGGGCGTAACTCGGTGGAGAGCCGGTATCAAAAATATCTCCGGCAACGATAATGGCATCAACTTTCAGGGATTTAACCTGATCTAACAACCATTTTAAAAAGGCCTGATGTTCGCTTAAACGACTCTTGGTAATAAAATGCTGCCCCAGATGCCAGTCTGAGGTATGGATGATCCGCATGATGTGTCCTGTGATGTTCTTATGACTGTATGGGCTAACAGTTACGGGTCACAATGTATGTTAAATCGCGGCGGGCTTCAACCTTAAATCAGGAATACCGCTCAAACTCATCGGTCATTTCATTAATATTGCGTTCAAGCTGCTGATGCTGATTGGTGGCTTGAGTGGCCGACTCATCCATCAAGGCGTGGAGTTGGTTTTGATGCACGATAAAATCGGTTTTATAGTTGGCTATTGTGACTTCGTTTTGGTCGGTAGTATGGGGTTTATAGTTAACATCTTGCGGTTGGGCTTGTTCGGTGAGGTTAGCGAATGTAATCGTAAAGCGTTCTATTTCGGCCTCTGTTTCTTGTCTTTCTACGGCTAAATCTTCGTTTGCCTGTTGATAAAATTGGCTGGTATTGTCGCTTAGCTGCTTGACATATTCTTCGTCAGTGAAAGCAAAGTCTTTAGGCTCGTCCTCAATTTGGTTGTCAGCTTTACGTTTTTCTTTGAAGCCAGCAAAGGCATTGGTGACTTTTGACGCGATTTGTTGACCGAGATTTTGCCCTTTCGATGCCAATAGGTCGAACAGTTTTACCAGTAGTTTCATTGTGACTCCCAGTGTCAGGATTTGGGTGGCACAACAATGACCTAATGGCATCGATTTAAATAGGGCAAAATCACGGTATAGATTAGTACCTACGGGCTACCACGAGTACCACCACTGCACATTGATGATACGACCCGGATGTTCGGGCAGCAACAAAGTCACCAGCTCTGCGCTCAATGGTCGATTTATCACGCTCCACCAGCCTTTCAATTCGTAGCTGTTGCTATCGGTATCAAACACTTTGATGCCAGATATCGGCTGACCATCATTTGATGAAAAACCAAAAGTAATGCCCCTGGGTCCCCACTGTCCAAAATCAGTTGAGTCAGTGATGATGAGTTGATTCTTTTTGGTCAAATCCAAACGGGTAGTTGTGCCAATGCTGCCCATGTCGACTTCGACTGTTAGCGAATCTTCGTACTCATCAATTCTGGTTTTCAAAACGTCAAGTTGGGTGTTCAATTGGGTGAGTTGAGCCGACATTGCTGCAATGCGTGTGAATTTTAGTCCATCAACATTCAGCGCATCGGTTGCTCTAAATGCTTTGGCTACGTTCAGCAACTGGCGTTTTAACTCGTTATAACCCAAAGCCACAACACCTTTATCGGGGCTGCTTGATAAGTTGCTGTTAAATCCGATGGTTACGCTGTTATCGGCCCCAGTGCCCAGGTTAAGTATCGAGGCTGCTGAATGTTGCAACTGAGTATTGGCTTCACAGATGTGAAAACACTCAATGGTCGGGCCAAAATCACATGAAACTGGGTTCATTTGTAAAGTGAAAAACGCTTCACCTGCCGGGACCGTGCCAATCGAAGGCACATTGGTGATATCATATTTAGTCACAGCCAAGTCAGCACAATCGTAAGCCTTGGCGGTACCATTGCTAAGCAATGTGTCTGGATAAACAGACTTAACCCCAAAGCCAAAGTACGAAGCACCACCTTTGGCGCTTGAGTTGGCTTCAATGTTCCAGCTTTCGCCCAGTACATTCTCGGCACCCGATTGTTTTGCCACTTCGGTATTGGTCAGTCGGACTCTGACGTTATTTTCTTTGAGTTTAAGCTCACCTGAGGCCAATGATTCACCGTTGATACAATCAAAACCAAGGCATGTGCCCCCAGCAACAGACAAATCGCCTGCTTTGATGATGTCTGCCTGAACATTGAACGACAGCAGCGCGGCGGTTATTAGTGCTGCGGCTATAAGAGTGTTGAATTTCATTGCAGGTCATCCAAACGAGTCGTTAAGGCTTCGATTTGTGACACAACATCCGCCATCTGGCTTTGAAGCGCTGCCACTTGTGGATCAAACTGGCCTTGCAACTGTTCAAGCTGGCGTACGTTTACTGCATCCGTTGGGTTGACACCATCAGCAACATGGGTGATACGACGTTCATTGCCTTCTGCGCCAACAGAAACCGCATTGTTAACGAGTTCAGAGCCCGCGCCCAGTGCCACACCGCCGTTTGGGCTTGCAGAAAGTTTTAGCACTTGAGCGTTGGTATTGACCTCGGTGATAGAGAAATAGCTGATATCAGACAAACTCTTGCTGACGCCCATCGTCCAGTCGGTGGTTGGGAATGACGAAGAACTGCTGGTGTCAATAAAGCTAATTTGTGGATTAGGCGAGACCAATTGCAAGGTGTCAAAACCAAAGTCGAGGTTGGCTACGCATTCAACGCCAATACAGGCGCTGCCCGTAACAATCAGGTCGTCTAGAATAACTTCGTCGGCATTGGCTGTTTGGCCAAAAGAGAATGCCAGCAGCATACTGGCCAGCAGGGTTTGTTTATTTTTCATGTGTTTCGTCTTTCCGGTAATATAAAGTAATGATGTTTAAAGCTTGTGTTGTTTCAGGTGGAAATGTGTACCAAGTGCCTGAGGTGGGAATATTACGGTTATGATGCGTATTTATGCAAATTAATTAAATAATCAATTTGTATCTAAAAGTATCTGAGGTTGATGCATTGGGTTGTTGAAAGGTTTGGCTGGGGGCGCTTTTTTAATCGTTGAATCGATATACTTCTAATATTGCTACTAACATATGCCATTACGACAACAAAACCAGCTCGTACAGCAACTTTTCAATGCTTTGCCTACTATCCATAACAACCAACAACACGACTTTCTTTTTATCCTCATCAATGCGATAAAACACAATATTATGCTTATCCACAGCCCATTGACGGCACTGATATATACCCAATGTTAATAACCGCTGACTGGTTGGTGCAATGTAAGGATTGACGGTCAATTTTGCATTGACCATGGTTTTGATGGACTTAATTTTCTGCTTAGAAAGTGTGCTGGAATATTTGCGCTGGAGAAAACTTTCGAGTTTAGCCAAAGACTGTATGAAAACCTTGGTTGTCACTATTTCATATGAATTTTTCAAATGCCTGGTCCAATGTAAATTCGCCCTCTTCCAACGATTTTTCAGAAAGTTGCAGCAACTTCAACAAAGCCAGTGATTCTTTTTGGTATTCATAATCTTCGACGCTTTGGATCACAAAAGCAGGTTTGCCATTTTTGGTGATCAGCAACTCACTGTCCAATTCCAGATTATTGGCATTTTCTTTAAGGTAAGTAATGGTTTCTGTATTCATGAAACACCTTTTAAAAGACTGAATTCTTCCTTAAGTGTAACAAAGGCGATGTAATTGTTCCATAGGCCCCCAATTTGCATTTCTCACCAAAAAGTTACCTTGCAAAATTCTTAAACCATTTTATTAACGATCAAACCGCCATTGAACATGAATTCGACGTCCGGCTCTTTTGGGTATTTGCATACTCTGTGCCTCACCATCGTATGGCGCCACATAGGTCAGTTTTTTACCTTGAAGTTGGAAAACTCGGCCATTGCCATCAATGATTTCGATACCATCCAAAGGCAATTTGTCATCTGCTTTAAAAGTAAACACGATACCATCTGGATTGCTGTTACCCGAAGGCTGCTCGTTGGCGGCCGTGATACGAACAGTGTCGTCTAGATTCAACCTTGTCGGTTTGCCCTGTTTGCCCAAATCCACATCAACAATCAGTGATTCTTCATAGGCGTCGATACGGGTTTCCAACACGTCGAGTTTTTCGTTTATCAGGCTGATTTGACGACAACATGCCTTCAACGCGAATGAACTTCATGCTGCGAAGATTCACCGCGTCAGTGGCTTTTAATGCGTCACCAACATTCAACAACTGACGTTTAAGATAAGCATAACCCAATGCAACCGTGCCGTTTTCAACTTGAGCAGACATATCGCTGTTGAAACCTATGCTCACACCGTTATCAGCTTGAGTACTAAGATTAAGCACTGAGGCGCGTGAATAGCCCGGCACAGTGTTGGCTTTACAAGTATGCAAACAACTGATTGTGCTGCCAAATTCGCAGGTAGCAAAATCAGGCTCTATGG
>JABSOG010000017.1 GCA_013216025.1 Algicola sp.
TGTTTTAATCAACAACTAGGCTTAACCGAAGGCTGTAACGAATTAATACAAAATAAATCCCCCAAAAGAGCTGTCTAGTTTTATACTGTAAAAAAGTAGGCTTTTAATCAGGTAGTACATGACGATCAAAAAACATTTTGCGCAACTTACCTCTAAAGTATTTACCAAAATGCTTACCCCAATCGTTTTGCTGACAGGACTTTTTCTAAGCGGTTGTAATTCGACCGCTATCACCATGTCCGACGTCATCATCTCCGAACCACTGCCGATTCATTACAAACAGGAATTGCATTTGGCGAGGCTCAGCGAAATATTGACCGCAGCCCAAATCACCAATGAGCAAAGAGCACAATTGTTGTATGAACGCGGCGTATTGTACGACGATCTGGGGCTTAAATCGTTGGCCCGATTTGACTTCAGGCAGGCAGTCAAATTGAAACCAGACTTGGCCGAGGCCTATAATTTTTTGGGGGTCTATTACACTTTGACCAGCAATTTCGACCGTGCCTACGAAGAGTTCGACTCAGCCAACGATTTGAAACCCACTTACCAATTTGCCTATTTGAGCCGAGGGATTGCACTTTATTACGGTGATAGGGCTAAATTGGCTTCAGCCGATTTACAACGTTATGTGTCATTCCTGCCGAGTGATCCGTACCGCATCATTTGGCAATACATTGTCGAAAGCAAGTATGACAACGAACTGGCACTGGCCCACCTAGAAGAAAACGCCGTCAATTCTCCTAAAGAAGCTTGGCCGACCAGTGTGATCAAACTTTATCTGGGTCAAATAACAGAAAGAGACTTCTTACAAACCCTTGAGGTGAATGTTACTACCGATAAGCAGCGCGCAGAGCGATTGTGCGAAGCCTATTTTTATCTCGGTAAATATCGTAGTATTCAAGGTGATAACCACAGCGCCGAAGACTTTTATCGACTGGCACTGGCGACCAATATTTACGGCTTTATCGAACACAAATATGCCCGTTTGGAACTAGATTTAAAGTAATTTGAGTTATGCCGGGTTTTGCTGTCAGGGTTATCATTGCACTGGTGTTTTGTAGTTTTGTACTGCATTCATCAATAAATTGGCAGCAAGACGTTGTTAGTCGTCATTACGCCAAATATCCACAATCCACTTTATTTTATCAGGCGTTATTCCAGCATAACGCGGATGCCCTATTGCAACATTATCTCAATCATCCCCAGTGGACTCTTGATAAGAAAACCCAATGGTTGTCACAAGCGGCTTTAACCAAAGACGTGCAGGCTCATTTTGAGTTAGGTAAAAACTGGTATCAAGACGGTCAACACCAAAGAGCCGTGTTATGGTTGAAGAGTGCTGCAAACCGGAGGCATATCGAGGCTGCACTGCTTTATGGTGAGATATTAATTGTCGTGGGAGATTATGACACGGCAGACAAAATATTGACCTCTAAGCTGCTAGGCGACCATCCACAAACCAAAATTACTTTAGCTCAACTCTATTTGCAGACCGACCGGATAGACAAGGCTTTGCATTTGCTGAGGCAATTGGCGGCACAGAACATACCTGGTGCGACTAAAAAACTCAAAAACCTTGAATCGTTGATGGCTGGAACAGTGCAGCCAAACCAATGTCAGCTAACAGTTCAGTTCTTAGTCAGTGGGTACTCACAACTGCGCTATGCGGCTGGTATTAGGGCACAGTGGAAAGAGAGTTCTTCATTAAACGAATTGCCTTTGTGTTTTAATCCAATTCAACGATTCAATCCAAAGTTGCTGGGCTGTACTGATGAGTCTGGTTTTAGAATGCAATGTGACCTCACTCTGATGGCACAAAACCTAAAATTACCAGCCAATACATTGCCGGTTATTGTGCATGGGCAATTTGGCGTTGCCAACTACAACAACGGCATTATTTTCATTAATCATCACAAAAGTTATGGTGTATTTAAACACGAACTGTTTCATCATTTTGGCTTCATTGATGAATATCCGTTACCCCAAAAGTTGGCAGAAAATATCTGTAAAGTGAAAAGCCCAAGGTATGTCGGTGAAAACCTGTTCGTGGTGCCAAAGCAAAACCTTAACCAAGGATTGCAACAGGGAATGACCAAAGTCGATACTTGCCGAAATTTTGATGCGGTCGCTTTTAAACCCACCGATGAGTTGACGCTAATGGCTTTTATGGACCAACCTTTGCCGAAAATCTATCTAGAGCGGGCAAGAGACAAGCTGCTGTCACAGACCAATGCTATGGCCAATTATCAATATGCTTATGCATTGGCGTTCGACCAAAAAGGGCAACGAAATGAGTATTTACGTTGGTTGCAATTGTCGGCACATCAAGGTTACCAAATTGCCAAGGCGCTGTTACTAAAAGAAAGTGGTCAAACAGACAAACTTTAAATTAGGTAAATTCATAATAGTTACCATAACGCATTGAAATATAAAGAGAACAAAAATAACCCAAATAAAGATCAAAAAACACCTTGCGACACCGATAATCCTAGCCTAACTTTAAATGGAAATTGGAATTTACCCACCACGTCACAAGGACTGATACTATGAAAAACGTAAAACTCGCACAACACGCACTGTCTGCTTTAATCTTCTCATCTTCTGTTATTCTGTCTTGCAGTACCGCCGTTATTGCTAATGAGCAATTGACTGCGCCTAAAGCAAGGATCGCAGGTTCAGCCGTACCGCAAGGTCAGGTCGAATCCGTTGGCAGCAAGGACGCAGTACTAGCGGCAGAGGTTGCACCGTTTGCAACACAAAGCGCAGTGAATATAAATTTGGCCAGTTACGCACAGCTTATTTCACTGCCAGGGATTGGCAGAGTCAAAGCTACGGCTATCATCAACTACAGAAAGGAGGTAGGGATGTTTTCAAACCTTGAAGACATCCAAAACATCAAAGGAATTGGCGTAAAAGTGTTTGCCAAATTGCGAGGCAAAATTACCATTTAACTGCGGTACTTAGTACAGCATTTAAATAACAAAGGGGAGCTCAGGCTCCCCTTTTTATATATGCAGGGCTCACATAAATGTGCGTACTACCCAACTTCAAGCGCGTCCATTTGGGCATTGGCCCAATGTAGTGCTTCATGATTCAAAGAAGGTATTTTTTCTTTATCCAGCTTCAGTTTGTCCATTAATTTGTCTGCCCGGCCCCAATTGGCCTGTTCAAAACAGATAACAATCGCCACATAATCGGCCAATACGCCTTTTTTGTTTATCAATGCTTCCTTTATCTCCTCTGACAGCGGCAGCTTTTTCATCACACTTTCTACCGACTCGTCCAAAATCGCATCAATAAGCGACATCATACCAGTCAAAAAGGCGGTAGATGAATCGGTGCCGTGAGACTGAGCAATCAATTCGGCAAAGCGGGCACGCGTCATTGACAGTTTCATTAGTTCCGCCGGTTTTTCTGAGCCAACCTGAGCGGCAAACAATACCGACAGGAATTTCTTTAGCTCTGTTATGCCCAATACCATTAAGGCTTGTTTAATAGTGGCAATCTCTGCCCGGCGCCTGAACACTGCTGAGTTAGCATAACGTAGCAGCTTATAAGCCAAGCCGACATCGCGCTCGAACACTGAGGTGATCTTGCCCAAGTCAAAATCACGTTTTGAGGTTTCGTAGAGTAATTCTGCCAGTGTTAATTGGGCGGGTGACAAAGCCTTACTTTTGACTACTTCAGGTTTAGAAAAAAAGTAACCCTGGAAATAACTGAAACCCAATTCTAGTGCCTTTTCGAATTCTTCGATGGTTTCGACCTTTTCGGCCAACAACTTGATATTCGGAAAATCTTGGATGGCGATCTTGACCTCTTCCATCTGTTCATAACTTGTTTCCATAAAATCGATTTTGATTATATCGATGTACGGATAAAAATGGCGCCACACGGTTTGATGGATATAGTCGTCAAGGGCAATGGTATAACCGGCTTCTTTGAGCAACTTGCATTCGGCGAGCAGTTTTTTGCCCGGCTGCACCGTTTCGAGTATTTCGACTACAATATGGTCCTGATGGAGCATTGAGGGGTATTTTTTCATCAGGGTGTCAAGGGTAAAATTGATAAATGCAGGTTTGTCACCGGTAAAGTCTTCAACACCGATATTGAGCTGGCCTTCAATCAGTTTTGAGGTCGCCTCATTTGCATCTATCTCGGGGAATACGTTCTCAAGGCTGTCACGAAACAGCAGTTCATAGGCAAACAGGTTCTTGTTTGCATCCAATATAGGTTGGCGTGCTGCGTAGAAAAACATAACGGATCAGATTTCCTTTGTGTTTGATCAGGCTAAAACAGGGTGAGGAAAAATAAACCGTATAATTTTCTGCCTGTCCTCAAAAACATTAGCACTTAATCGGCAAAATTGAAATACCTTTAGCATAGGCAAAACACAAATAACTAACTGATTGAAATCTATTGGCTAATTGGGCGTATATGGTTACCATATGGTCGGGTTTGGGATTTGCTTTGACAAATTTGTATTTAATGCAGCAAAGCCGATGTATGATTCACAAGATGGTGGGTTTTAAGCTGCTTTTGTGCTTGCTGAACCCCTCCAAAAATAGTGTAAAGAATCCTTTAACCCACGCGATAATTGGTCTAGGATGTAGTTAGCTGTATTTTGGCTTCAACGGCTTGTATATCAAGGGTAGCAAGCCGCCAAAGCCAGTTACAAATATTGACCAAGTTGCTGGACACCGTTGGCCAGACAAAACTGATTAAAGTTGACTAAAGAAAAAGAATCCTGATAAATTAAGGGCGAAGATTATGTTAAAATATTTTGGATTTGGTGAAAGCCGGGTACCAGAGGGACAGACTCTGATCGATCAAAGAGAGTTGAATGAACTCAAGGACAAAGCGGCGGCATATGACCGTTTCTGCAATGGGTCAAGCAAATCTATTGCCAAGCAAATATCACAAACGGCTCATACCGTCAATCAAGCCACTCAGAAAAGACTGGAATCCATCCAAAACAGTTACCAGCTTGTTAGGGATTTTATTGAACAATCCCGTACAGTTGAAGGCATTTCGCAAAGTTCCTTCGAATCTGCCTCAGAAACCTCTAGTACCAGTGAAGATTGCATTGAGCAGTTGGACAAACTGGTGACCAATATCCGCAGTTCTGCGCAATTTATCAGCGAGTTTACTGCACTGTTGGCCAATCTCGATGAAAACAGCAAAAACATCGATCACTTGGTTGAGTCTATCAAAGGTATTGCTGAACAAACCAACCTGTTGGCGCTCAACGCTGCTATTGAAGCTGCACGCGCCGGGGAACACGGTCGTGGGTTTGCGGTGGTTGCAGACGAAGTAAGGTCACTGGCCAACACTGCGAACAGTTCGGCGGATCAAATTCAGACCGAAATGAAAAAGATCATGGATGTATCCAGTTCAATTATCAAAAAACAAAAAGAAGTACAGGCGTTGATTGATACCAGTGTCAGTATTGCCGATGAAACGACCTCGCGGTTGGGATCTTTGGCTCAGTTGGCCAAAGCCAGTTCACAGTCGGTGGCACAGACCATAGATCAAGTTCGTGAACAATTGAGCTGCTCTGAGAATATCGTCAGGAATATGGATAACTTGGTCGATGACACGCATAAAGCCATCGATGGTTCATCTAAAAATATCGAATTGGGCAATGCATTATTGAGTGAATTACCTTAATTAAAAGTTGCCCTGGCTGTTAATTGAGCTTTTATTGGTGGTGTTGTCGCCGCAACACTAAATAATAACTGCCGGGTAATAGGGGATTCATCGTAATAATCCGTGGATATATCGCAAAACAGTGATTTGTTCCGGAATGTGACCAACTTGTTTGGTTGACAATTAATTCTAATTCGTAGAAGATTCAATGGAATTTGTCGCTGTTGCGGCAAACCCTTTTTTAAAATGTAAAAGCATTTGTCAATCTCTTTATGGTGACGTAAAGAGGCTTATTTTATTAATGAAATGGTTGGGAACTATGTCTGTGAAAATCAGAAAGAGTCTAATAGCATCAGCAATGGTTGGTGCCTTAGCATTTGTGGGAAGCAACGCTGTTGCAGATCCGCTCGAAGATTTACATAAAGCTGAACGTCAAATTCACAAATCCGGGACCAAGTCTCAGGAAAAAATCAACACTCTGTATGAGCAAGGGCAGATATTGATTGGGGAATATCGGGCTGTTGTCGATGAAAGAGAAAACCTTCAGGTATACAACGATTACGTTGCCGGTTTGGTTAAAAGCCAACAGAACGAAATCGATTCACTTAGTGGCCAGATTCAAGAAATCGAAAACACCAAAAAGAACGTTGTTCCTTTGATGTATAAGATGATTGATACCTTGGACGAATTCGTCAAGGCCGACGTGCCAATTCATCAGGCTGACCGGATGGAACGCGTTGAAAATCTGCGCGAAAACATGAGCCGTGCCGATATCACTGTATCAGAACGATATCGTCAGGTACTCGAAGCTTACCAAATCGAAAAAGACCTTGGTTCAGTGGTTAGCGCTTGGCAGGGTACCCTGTCATACGGTGGCACAGACCGTACGGTTGACTTTGTCAACCTTGGCCGAATCGCCTACATAGCACAATCCCTGGACCAAAAAGACGCCTGGGTTTGGGACAACAACAAGCGTGAGTGGACAAAGCTGGATGATTCCTATCTGCGTTCAATAGCACTGACCGTTCGTGTAGCCCGTCAACAAGCTGCACCCGTTCTTGTTAAACTACCCATTTTTGCTGCGGAGTAACCAATAATGAAAAAGTTCATCAAAAGTTTGGCTGTTGTGGCAACCATTGCACTTTCAGCTGGCTCCCTGCACGTACAAGCGGCAGATGGTAAGCTAGACCAGTTACTTCAACAGGTAAAGCAAGATCGCATCTCTGAGGGGAAGATTGACAAAGCTCGCGAAGCAGAATTTACTTCAGCAAGAGCAGACAAGCAGGCGTTGTTTAACAAAGCAACCCGTGACTTGAAAAACGAAAAGGCCCGTGGCGACCGTTTGAGAAAGCAATTCTCTCAAAACGAAACTACATTGGCACAAAAAGCCGTTGAGCTGGATAACGCAAAAGGTGACTTGGGTGAAATCTTTGGTGTTGTTCGTCGTCAGGCTAATGAAACCATCGGTACCATCACAGGTTCTATCATCAGTGCCGAGTTTCCGGGACGTGAAAAGTTGTTGTTCAAGCTCGCCGAAGCCAAAGAGTTACCAACCATTCGTGAATTGGAAGAACTGTGGATTGCGCTGCAAACTGAAATGACCGAATCTGGTAAAATCTCCAAGTTTGACGTTGAAGTCGTCGCGCTTGACGGTGCTACTTCTATCCAGCAAGTGACACGTATCGGTAACTTTAACCTGATGACGGATAAAACGTATCTGGTATATAACATCGATACTTTACAGGTTCAACCGCTGGGTCGTCAGGCAGAGTCACACTTTTTGGCCTCTATTGAAGACTTCGCTACTACACCTGCAGGCAGTTATACCCAGTTGTATCTCGACCCGTCAAAAGGAAGCTTACTGCGTTTGAACACGCAAAAAGCCACCTTGCGGGACCGTTACGAAGCCGGTGGATTGGTTGGTTACATCATCACTGGCGTATTTGCTCTTGGAATGTTGATTTTTGTGACTCGTTTCATCGGTTTGACTTTGACCCAGATGAGGATGAGTGGACAACTTAAGAATACAGGAAACCCAAGTAAGTCTAACCCGCTTGGCCGTATTTTGACCGTTTATCAGGCTAATAAAGATTGTGATGTTGAAAACCTCGAACTGAAACTTGACGAGGCCATTCTGCGCGAATTACCCAGCATTGATCGAGGTATCACGGTAATTAAAATCCTTGCTGCCATCGCACCACTGTTAGGCCTGTTGGGTACGGTTGTTGGTATGATCAACACCTTCCAACAAATCACTCTGTTTGGTACGGGTGACCCGAAAATCATGGCTGGTTCAATCTCCATGGCGCTGGTAACCACAGCGCAGGGTTTGATTGCTGCATTGCCGCTGATTTTCGTTCACTCTTTGGTTTCCAGTCAGGCCAAATCTGTCATGAACATACTTGACTTGCAGAGTGCCGGTATTATCGCTGCGCATTCGGAGAAGGAGAACGCCTAATGCTATTCCTGATAGAGGTATGGGAATCTGTCAGGGATTTTGTTTCTACCGGGGGTGACGTCCTTTATATCGTCGCCTTTGTGCTACTCATCATGTGGACCATGATGTTGGAGCGCTACATGTTTTTGGTTGGGGTTTTTCCTTCAATCCGCAAGAAGATTATTGCGGATTGGGATGCCCGGGCCGATACAACATCCTGGTATGCACACAGAATTCGCGATGCATGGATTTCCGAGGCGTCTGAAAAACTCGACGCCCGAATGTTAACGATTAGAACGTTGGTGGCAATGTGCCCATTGATTGGTCTGCTTGGTACTGTTACCGGCATGATCGCGGTATTTGAAACCATGGGTAACCAGGGAACTGGTAATCCAAGATTGATGGCCGAAGGTATTTCAATGGCGACAATCCCGACAATGGCGGGCATGGTTGCAGCAATATCCGGGGTATTTTTCAGTACCCGAATTGAAGGTAAAGTCAAGATGGCCAAAGAAACACTGGTCGACAGTCTGCCACATCATTAGAGAGAGTATAGTATGGCTCGTAAACAACAACGTAAAGAAGAAGAGGCGATGATAGACATGACACCGATGTTGGACATCGTGTTTATCATGCTGATATTCTTTATTGTATCTACTTCGTTCCTCAAGGAAGCGGGTATCGAAGTCACCAAACCCAAAGCGGCTCAGGCGGTGATAACCCTCAAAGCCAATGTTTTCATCGCGATCAGGGAATCTGGTGAGATTTGGATGGACAAGAAGGTCGTTGACGTTGAGCGTATTGCAGCAACTATCGAAAGATTGTTGGCTGAAACACCAACCGATGTCATCGTTATTCAGGCCGACAAAGACGCCACTCATGGAGTCGTTGTCAAGGTCATGGATGCGATAAAAGCGGCTAACAGTGATTTGAGAATTTCTATCGCGGGGGATAATACCTAATATGATACGTTTATTACTCTCAATATTGATTGGTTCGTCAGTCAGTTTCGCTCTGTTTTGGTTTATGGCGCTGCTGATTTCTGGTGGCGCTGAACGTAACTCCGAAGTCAGAGAGACCATCAGGGTTGAATTGCTGGCATCACCACCAAAGTCTAGAACGCAGACCAAGCGTCGTGTACCACCACCACCGCCTCCACCGCCGAAAGTGCCACCAAAAGCACCTGAGCCGGAGCCGGAAAACACCGATGTGGATGCCAGTGGCTTCCAGTTCAACGCACCAAGTATTGATATTGGTGGTGATGCGGTCAGTTTGTCTGGTCCAGGCGCTGGCATAGGCCGAGATGGTGATGCAACGCCAATTGTTCGAATCGAACCGAAATATCCGATGCAAGCCCAACGCAACGGTACTGAAGGTTGGGTTCGCCTGTCATTCAGTATTAACGAAGTGGGTGGCGTTGAAGATATTGTCGTACTTGAAGCCAAACCTAAGCGAGTATTTGACCGCGCAGCCAAACGTGCGCTGAAGCGTTGGAAATACAAGGCGAAGATGGTTGAAGGCAAAGCAATGAAACAGACTGGATTAAGTATTCAACTAGACTTTACAATGGAGTCAGACGATGATTAATTTATTTGGTAAGTTCACTAAAACACTGTCAACCTTGGCTATAGTTGCTACGTTGGCTTTTCCTTCCGTATATTCTGGTGCAGCCTTTGCGTTGACTGACGAAGAACGGATTAAACGTCAGGAAGCAAAAACCAAGATACCTCAACCTAAGGTTGGTAAAAAGGTGGCCGCGGCGTTTGAACTTTACTCGCAAGATTTGGTCGATGAAGCGATAAATGCGTTGCTAGAGGTTAGAACCTCTAAAAAATACGATAATGCGTTTTTGAACAAGTTCATTGGTAACTTGTATGCGACTGTAGAGGGAAAGGCGGAAGAAGCGCTTAAGTTTTTGAAGTTGGCCTATGAACCGGACGTTCTGAATTATAAAGAGCAAGGGGAAGTTATTGGTATACTTGCCCAACTCTATATGATGAAAAAGGACTACCGCAATGCCATTAAGATGTATCAAGAATGGATGAGCTTCACCGGAAAGGAAGATGATAAAACCTATTTGCGTATCGCCAGTGCTTATTATGAACTCAAAGATTTGGATAAGGTTATTGCACCAGCTGATAAAGCTATCGCAATGGCACCTGAGCCTCATATGGCGCCTTATTCACTGAAAATGGCTTCTTATTATGAGCGAAAAATGTATCCCGAAACCGTTAAAATGGGTGAAACTTTGGTTAAGGTTTTCCCAGAAACCAAACGAAATTGGGTGCAGCTCGGGATGTTCTATGTGTTGGTAGAGGACTATAAAAAAGGTCTTTCGGCAATGGAGTTGGCGTACAAACAAGGTTTTCTTGAAAAACCTAATGAGTTCAGAACACTGGCACAAATGTACTCACATAATGAGCTGCCTATTAAGGCTGCAACTATCCAGGAGAAGTATCTTAAACTGGGTGTGATGAAGCGTACAGAGCAGAATCTCAAGAGTCTAGCCAATTATTTCCTTGCTGCAAAGGAAATGAACAAGGCAGCCAAGTACTTTGGCGAAGCTGCTGAAATGTCTGATAAAGCTTATTTATATCGACGCCAGGGAGAAATGTTCTTTCAGGTAGAAAAATATGGTCAGGCTGTGGTTGCTTTGAAAAAGGCGTTGGATCGAGATGTGCCTAAAAAAGGCGCTGTTAACATCACGTTGATGCAATCTTATTTCTATCAGGGAAAATTCAAGAGTGCTTATGCGACGATGAAAGAAGCCAATAAATATCCCAAGGCTCGTAGTCAGGTTAGAAGTTGGAAATCGTATATCATCGAAAAAGCCAAGTACAATGGAGTTATTTTGTAGGTTTAATTCGGTGAATTGATATTCGTATCGAAACATCCATCAAATTAAAAAGCCGTCAGATAATGTCTGACGGCTTTTTTGTTTTAGTAGGAGGGGGTGGCGCAACGAGATAGGTTTTTCGAGGGATGTTTAAATTTGTAGTAAATCAGGCCTTGGCAACAAGGCCGAGATGTCGGACCAAATCAAACACGTAGTGGATAAGTCCGTGTACGCTGCGTGTTCTATTTCCTTGCAATCAAGGTCTTAACAATCCAGAGTGTCCGTCCTCTACTGGCAAGTGGTCGCGTCAGCAACGACCATGGCTGAACAGAAGCGACGATGAAACATATTGAACTCAATGAACTTCATGCGACCGCAATTCATAATGCGATTCAATCTGAGTATGGCTATGCAGGCCAGTGATCGTCTGGGCTTCTTGTAGCACATTGCCTATATCTACATTATTACTCGGATAGACGTTCAAGCCACCGATAAACGCGTTTTTGGCTTGCACCTGTGTGCCGCTACCACTTTCTTTTATTGAGTCTAGAATGCGTTCTATGATGGTGGTGGTGCCGTCAGGGCTTAAATCAAATAGGCCAATGATAAATTCATTGTTGTGAAAGCGAGAGACCAAATCTGTGGTACGTTTGGTACTATCGTTTAGTAAATGCGCCAGATTGACATATTCCTGAAGTCCTTTGGCTTTGTTAATGTCTAGATTGGGGTGAATAATCAATATAGACAAGGCGTGATGCTCTCTGATCATGCGATGCCATTCACGATGGAAGACTTCCATAAAATAGGCTTCGCTGTATAAACCGGTTTCTTTGTCTTTAAATACGGAGTTTTCAAAAGAATATATCATAGGGTTTTATCTTGTCACGGTTATTATTTTATAATTATAGACGGCTTCAACAAACAGGCAAATTTGGCTGATTCAATGCGTTTTGGGATGTTTATCCTTGTTTTGAATGTTTTTTGAAGATTTATTTAAGCATTTTTTGAATGCGATGAGATAAAATTAACACCCGTTTGAGTTTTGAATAATAAAGGATAAATCAAGGGGTTAACCGTCTATCGCAGTGGTTTGTAAAACCGCTGTTATTGGCGCATTATTTGAACATCAACAAACGAAACGAAAATAAATTGGTTAAAAGCGAAATTAAATAGATGGGCTATAGGTCTTTTAACTTAACCAAACGACAACGAATTAATTTTATCAATCGAGGGATTCATCATGAAAACATTGAGCAAATCAAACATCGCTATGGCAGTTGGTACTTTAATGGTTACATCAATTGCGATGTCACCAAACACCGCCCAAGCCAACCCTTTTGTCACGGCTGATCTGGTGTCTGGTTACCAATTGAGTGCAGGTGAAGGTAAATGTGGTGAAGGCAAATGTGGCGGCGACAAAGCCAAAAAGTCTGATATGAAGAAAAAAGAAGGCAAGTGCGGCGAAGGAAAATGTGGCGGCGACAAAGCCAAAAAGTCTGACATGAAGAAAAAAGAAGGCAAATGTGGCGAAGGTAAATGCGGTGGTTCTAAGTAATCCCCGTTTTCTCCCAGCTTTCAACTAATCTAAACAGCCAGCTTTTGCTGGCTGTTTTGTTTGATGTCCATGGATTGACTGAATGCAGTAAATGCATGGAGCAATTTACTGTGATGTCCATGGATGGACACAATGCAGTAAATGCACGACTAAAGGGATTTAGGAGGTAGGGCGAAGCAGGATGCCCGAGCCGAGGGAGCAATTTAATGTGATGGTGAAAAATAAAAGGGGTTCATTATGCTAACAGGTGCAGGTTTAGGGTTCAGGCGAGAAATGCTCGATGAACTTGATGAATTAAGGGCACAGCGACCAGACTTTCTTGAAGTAGCGCCTGAGAATTGGATCCCCTTTGGTGGCAAACTCGGTCGTCAATTTGCTGAGTTAGCGCAAGAGTTTCCGTTTGTCTGCCACGGTTTGTCACTTTCCATTGGCGGCCCGGCACCATTGGACATTGATTTTGTCAAAACGGTCAAACGCTTTCATGACCAACACAATATCGTAATCTATTCTGAGCACTTGAGTTATTGTTCTGGCGATGGTCATTTGTACGACTTGATGCCCATCCCCTTTACTGAAGAAGCGGTAAAATATGTTGCTGAGCGCATAACTGTGGTTCAGGACATCATGGAACAAAAGTTGGCCATCGAAAACGTATCCTATTATGCTGCACCCGGTCAGCAAATGACTGAACTCGATTTCATCAACGCGGTTTTGGAGATGGCCGACTGTGATCTGCTGCTTGATACCAACAATATTTACGTCAATTCGGTTAATCATAACTATGACCCTGAAACCTATCTAAAAGGCTTACCGACTAAGCGCATCGCTTATGGGCATATTGCTGGACATTATAACGAAGCGACTGATCTTATCGTCGATACCCATGGCGCAGACGTTATCGACCCTGTTTGGGTATTACAAAAAAAAGCCTATCAACACCATGGTTTATATCCAACCTTGCTAGAGCGAGACTTTAATATGCCCCCCATGCCCAAATTACTTGAAGAGGTGCAAATCATTCGTGACATACAGATCAAACATGGGCCATTTGTCGGCAGGCACGCCATACTTGAAAACACTGTCAAAACCACAGTTGAAACATTAGCTGAGGGTGTTTAAGTGAAGGCATTCCAGCAAATACAACAACAATTTATCGCCCACATTAAAGATCCGCAAAACCAACCGCCTGTCGCGGGTATTGAAGACAGGCGATTGGCGATTTACCGTGAGTTGTTTTTCAACAATGTTCACAGTTTTATCTCAATGGGATTCCCTGTACTTAAATCGCTGTATGATGACCAAGCTTGGACCGCTATGGTGCGTGACTTTTTCATCAAGCATGATTGTCATAGCCCTTATTTTGCTGATATCAGCAAAGAGTTTGTCGATTATCTGGTGGGTGAACGAGACATTGAACCTTCAGACCCGCCATTTCTGGTTGAATTGGCGCATTACGAGTGGGTAGAGCTGGATGTGTCCATTCGCGTTGAACAGTATGGTTACAACCGATTAGACGAGGACGATTTGGCCGATGCCGATTTGGTGCTCTCAGAAACTGCGTGGCCACTGAGTTATTCTTTTTCTGTGCATCAGATCTCAACTGACTTTATCCCCACTGAGGGCGCGCCCGGCAGCGTACATTTGATTGTCTATCGGGATGACGAAGAAGATGTGCAGTTCATGCTGATTAACGGTGTAACAGCAATGTTGATGCAGTTGCTGTCAGAAAACCCAGGGGCAAGCATGGATGCTTTGATACAGGCGCTGGTGAGTGGGCTGCCCCAATTCAGCGAGCAGCAAATAACCGATGGTGCCCGTGACGTAATGCACAAGCTTATCCATCGGGGTATTATCCGCCGTTTTCATTCTGCAGACGGGTAGTCTCTTCAATTCTGAGTAGCCTCAGGTAACGAGAAAAAGCCCGGCTTATACGGGTGGTATTGTTGATCATCTCTAGTTGGGGCCAGGTCGCTCGCTCAGCACTTTCAATCAGTTGATTGATACTTTCAACCGTTGGGTTAGATAGAATATACTGTAAATTGGCAATGTTGCGTGGTGGCAAAATATTAATGTCACCCACATATTGTTGCTCAATAATAGAACGGATCTTGTGCATACCTAGTCGGCCAGTTTGGGTTGGCATTAAATCTTCAATGACTTCACACGCGTAGATGCTGTTTTCCTTGACGAGTTTAGCGATATGCCTGCCGGTCATCGACAACAAGCCACGGCGCTTTTGACGACTTCTTGACAAAAACGGCACTGCCAACGGGTTGGTTTGGCTGACAATACTGTGGTTGACTGAATATAACCGAGACAGTCGCTGGATGGGCATATCCGCCATAATCGAACCATCAGCAAACTTACGATTTGGCACATAGGGTACTACTTCACCCTGAGCGTTTTTGGCCTTGAGTTGGATTGGCTCGAATAGGTAAGGGATCGCACAAGAAGCCCGAACAGCTTGGGTGATGATGGCATTGGGTGAGGTTTTGTTGTTGAGCATTCGCGAATCTTGGTGTAAGTCTGCCGGAGATACTGTGATGTTGATCTCTCTGCCGGTTTTCATCCAGGCTTGTTCAAAGGTGGTTAAATCGAACAATTCGATCAAAGCGTTTTCGATATTTGTGCTGTCGAGTACTGAGCCGTCGCCAAACCCTTTGAATTTTCCCCACTGCTTAAAATAATGATAAATGATCTTAGGGTCCAGCAATTGAACTAACTCATCGTCTGTACGGGTGCCAATCATGGCGGTGATGATAGCCCCAGCACTGGCACCAGAGATTACATTGGGCAACAGGTTGGCACTGAGTAAGGCCTTGACCACGCCACAGTGGAAAAAACCCAGTCCCGCACCACCACTGAGCATCAGGCAACTTTGGCCGTAGGCGTGGCTGGTATCCTCAAAAAAAGACAGTTTTTCGTAAAAGCTGATGGTATCCGCAGGGGCAGTGAATATATCTTCCAGCGAGTGACATACTTCATCAAGAAAGTTTTCGATTAATGTTTTGGTGCCGAACTTGGTGTGTTCATACAATACCGGATTGGCGATATTACCCAAGTTGCCGTGAATACCTTCGTGCAGTATATACATCAAGTCATGGATATCGCTGTTAAGCCGGGCCTGTTTGATCCGATTAAGGCGTTTGCGAATGAGTTTGTGATCATAATCACTGGATTTGTCATTTTGCTTCCATTTGTCATTGCTCGCCTGTTTGTCATAGGCAAGGCTGGCGGCTTTGAACTCAGCGTAACTGCTGGCTTTGGCGATATTTTTTTTAAGCGAATCAAGTTTAGTGCCGAACATTCAACATCATTTCCCGGGTAATTTGCACACAATATCAAGAATTGACTAAATAGTTAGAAAAGACAATCAAAAAAGCACTGACAATCACGGATCAACCACATTTCAGCGATAAAACTTGCATTAAAAGGTTAAAAAATGGTTATATTATCTTGCTAAAAATCCAGATTGTGTTGTAACGCCAATGTTACAGCGTACAGTGTTGGGAGGTTGTTCTAACAATTGGAGCCGTTAATAAATGAGAAAAAAAATAACTTTATCAGTCTTGGTGCTGGCGCTGGCCGGTTGTACTAATACAACGCCTGACTTTGTTCAGGTAGAAACCCCCGCCAACCTTATCAAGTTCCAACAAATGATCGATGGCAAGCAAAGTCATGCCAGCGAAAAAGCTCGTTGGGGTGGCATGATATCTAAAGTCACGCAGCACCAAAACCGCACGATATTGGAAGTGGCTAATCTGGAATTGTCCAAAAATGCTAAACCCATGATCAAAAAGGAATCTGCCGGTCTGTTTAAAGTCTACCTTGAAGACAGTACTGATGCGCAGCAATACGAACAGGGTAATCTGATTACTGTCGTGGGTGATATCAGCCTGAGTGAACGTGGTCAAATTGGTGATTACGCATTTCGTGTTCCAACCTTGAATAACGCCTCTGTTCATGTATGGCAGCAGGGGGCGAAACAATCGCGGCAGCTGTCCATTGCCATATATTCAGCTTCCACTAAGGGGAAAAATCATGACAACGGCGATAAACAAAGCTTCAATGGCGCCAGAAATGGCCGTATTGGTGCACAGATGAAGAAAAATGCTGGCTAGCGATCGTCAGGGGGTTCGTCACTTATGCATATAATGACGAAACCCAACATCAAAATCAAAAACGCGCAAAAACCCGCCACAATCGCCGTTTTACCGTGATACCCCAATAAAACCCCTGTCAAAATGTTAAAAAAGAGTTATATTGATGGTCGAGACGATCCGGCTAGGGGTTTATGACCCGCTATTTCCTCGCATTCAAGGGCCGGAAGATGTAAATAGCAGTGGAGTAGTCTAACCGTGAAACGAATAACATCCCTATCAATCTTACTGTTAAGCCTGCTTTCGGCACCGGTTTTAGCCGATGCACAAAACATTGAAGCACTGCAACAATGGGCGGATAGCGACAAGCGTAGCGACAACAATAAAAAACGCAATAGCCATCGACACCCAGCCCAGACGCTAGATTTCTTCGGCATCACCGAAAACATGAATGTGACTGAAGTGTGGCCGGTAAAAGGCTGGTATACCGAAGTGCTTGCACCTTATCTTAAAAATAACGGTCAATTGACCATCGCCAACTTTAAAACCCTGACCCACGGAGATGACAAAAAAGCCAATTATTACGCCAAACTTGGCAGAAAACTCAGTACTCGCATCAACAGCGACGCGGCTTATTTTGGCTCTGTGCTGGAAGTACCGTATGACCCCACGGCCGACACCAGCTTTGGGATGCCCGGCTCACAGGATTTAGTGGTCGCCTTTCGCAATATCCACAACTGGGATACTGACGGGGTTTTCAAGAATGTCATTCAAGCGGCTTTCGATGTGCTCAAAACCGGTGGTGTGCTGGGAGTTGTTGAACACAAGGCCGATCAACTCAGCGACATGTCATCTAGTGCTGTCGAAGGTTATACCGACGAAAGTTATGTGATCAGTGTGATTGAGTCGATTGGTTTCAAATTGGTTGGTCGTTCGGGTATCAATGCTAACCCCAAAGACACCAAAAATTATCCCAAAGGTGTTTACGCCTTGCCGCCTACACTGGCGATGGGGGCCGTTGAACGCCAAAAATATATTGCTATCGGGGAAAGCGACCGCATGACCCTGAAATTTATTAAATCCGCAAAAAGTGAATAAAGCACGTGAAAGAAACCAGTTTTAGGTTACCCCATATTACCTTGGCCGGATTCACCAATGGCAATGTCGGCAAACCGCCTTTACTGTTACTGCATGGCTGGTTAGACAATGCCGGCAGTTTTGAAACCATGTTGCCTTACCTGAGTCGATTCCATGTTATTGCAGTCGATTTGCCGGGCCACGGTTTGTCGCAACACCGTAGCCTGGATGCCCACTATCATTTTGTTGATTGGGTTTATGACGTCAGCCAATTGATTGAACACCTGCACTGGGACAGCTTAAGTATTGTCGGCCACTCTATGGGTGGGTCAATAGCCACTGTAGTTGCTGCTGCGCTACCTCAGAAGATAAAGAACATTGTGTTGATTGACTCCATAGGGTTGATGACAACGCCAGCGACGCAGACCTGTGAGCAACTAAGGCAGGGTATCAATAGCCGCGTCCGACTAGCGGGCAAAGACAAACCGCGGCATCCGACCTTCGAATCGGCGATGCTGGCCAGAGTATTGGTGGGTGATCTCAAAGAAGAACAAGTCTCGATATTACTAAAAAGAGGATTGGAGGTCTGCAATGACGGTTATCGTTGGCGCAGTGATCAGCGATTACGCACCCATTCGGTGATGCGTTTTACTTTTGAACAAGCGACCAATCTTATCAATAATATTCAATGCCCAGTGTTGATGATCGAAGGCGATAAGGGTGCCAAAATGGTCAAGCGTAACCGAGAATTATACCAAGCGCATTTTGCCGACTTGCATTGCAATCACATGCCCGGTGGTCATCATTGCCATATGGAGTATCCCGAAACAGCTGCCCAATTGGTGAATGATTTTATAGCAATGAGGTAAAGTAACGGGCTGATTTTGGCCTTACTTACCGCTGACCCGTTTTAACTCAATCACCCGCGCCTCAGACATTTGTATCACACAGGCCTTGTATTTGATGGCGCTGGAGGTTCTATCAGGCAGTAATACCAAGAATTGCCAGCGACAGTTTTGTTCAACATATTTGGTAAAAGTCTTTTGTGATTTTTTGAATAACCTCAATGCATCAGAGCGGCCAGTCTTTTGGCTTATTTCTTCCAGCGCAAAAACCATGTTGTTGCCCCACAGGGCTATATCACGGTTGAGTGTTTGGATTTGTTTGTCTAAACAGCGCAGGTAGGCCACCGAGGTATTCCTGTCTGTGTCACAGCGTGTTAACATCTGCGATGCTGACGTAGGTGCGGCAAAGGCGACAAGTAACAAAGCGGGCAGTAATTTCTTCATCGTAAATGTGCGCCTTTTATTGGGCTGAATGTCCCGTGTTAATGGGGATTAGAGGCCAAGCTTACTATAAATTTGGCCCCGCCCATAGGCGAATCTGAAATTTCAAGCGTGCCCTGATATGATTCTACCAAGTCACTGACGATCGCCATGCCCACGCCATGGCCTTCTGTGTAGGTATCCAGCCGTTGTCCACGCACCAGCAACTTCTCGCGTTGTGACGGTTTTATACCGGGTCCGTCGTCCTCTACCATCAGTATCAACGGTTTGGCCTGAGTAACCGACACTTTTACCTGTTGTACACAGGCCTTGCAGGCATTGTCGATAAGGTTGCCTAGAATTTCCATCAAATCGGCTTCGTCGCCATAAAAATGATGTTGTTGTCCGAGTTGATGTTCAAACGCAATGTCTTTGGCGGCATGAATTTTTGACATCACCCTAATCAACTTGTCGAGCACCGGATTGACCGTGGTTTTCTTTTTCCATACATCTTCGCCACCTGAAGAAGCCTTGCGCAATTGGTGTTCAATGATGCTGGTCATGCGGTCTAGTTGTTCGGTCACTGCGGGCTCAGTGCAACTGGGGGACGACCTAAGCACCGCAACTGGCGTTTTCAGGGCATGAGTCAAGTCGCTCAAATAACTGCGATAACGGTTCTTCTGGCGCTCTTGGGCACTGATCAACAGGTTCAAGTCTTCTTTGACTCGGGTCAACTCTTTGGGAAAGTCACCGCTGATAAACTGGATCATGCCTTTTTCGACCTGTTTTATCTGAATATCTAGCTTTTTGATTGGCGCCAGCGTAGACCACAGGCCAAAAGCAAGCGCTGCTATTAGAATAAGGGCAATGGCACCAAACCAGCGGATGATAATTTGGCGAAACTTGTCAACCTGGGCCGCCAAGGTTGATTCATGCTGTAGCACATGCAGGACAAGGTTGTAAGTACCGAATTCGTTGTCGTAAAATAGCGCATAAGAATACCGCCAATAATGCTCACTGAACACAAAACTGGATTCTCCTGGTGAGTACGAACTGCGCGATAACACGGGGTGCAGGTTTAGCGCCGAGTCTGAGCGCCAGATCACCTGATTGGTTTGTTCGATTAATGCCAGAGTGCCTGAATCTCCCTGATTAAGCAGGGGTGGCAGGCTGGCATTAGAGATATCGACTTGTTCGGCATCCAAATCAATTTCACCGATGATGGTGTAAAGGTTCGCTTCGAGCTGCTGCTCTAAAGCCTTGACTTGAGATTGTCTGAAAGCCTGATCGATAGACAAAAATACCGCAGGCAACACCAACACGATGATGCCAAAAAAGACAACCATCTGACGGCTTTTAAGTGAAAGGGATAACTTATTCATGGCTTAATTTATAGGCATTTCGTAGGTGATTATGGCACTGATTACGCTATATTGAGGGCAAAACGATAACCACGGCCACGCAGGGTTTCAATCGGGGCGAGTGTGCTGCCGGGATCGAGCTTCTTGCGCAGGCGCAATACAAACACCTCGATAACATTGCTGTCCAAGTCAAAATCTTGGTCATAAATATGCTCGGTCAACTCGGTTTTTGAAATCACTTTTTCTGGGTTGAGCATCAAATACTCTAACACTTTATACTCAAAAGCGGTCAGTGTGATGCTTTTGCTGTCTACTGTGACTAATTGGGTACGGGTGTTTAGTCGGATTGGCCCTGCGGTCATTTCAGGTTCTGATTTACCCACTGCACGCCGGATCAAGGCGTTGCAGCGGGCCAGTAATTCTTCGTTGTGAAAGGGTTTGGTGAGGTAGTCGTCGGCACCAGCGTCGAGTCCTTCAACTTTTTCTTGCCAGCGGTCACGGGCAGTGAGGATCAACACGGGAATGGTGATGCCTTTGGCACGGGCTTCTCTTATCAGTGACATGCCGTCTTTTTTAGGTAAACCAATATCAATGATGGCCAAATCGTAAGGGTATTCAAGGATTTGAAACAGACCTTCTTCACCGTCATGGCAAACATCAACGCTGAAGTGGCTGTCTTGTAACATTTTTTTGAGGTTTTCGGCCAGAGCCAGATCGTCTTCGGTGAGCAGAATGCGCATTTAATCAGATTCCTTTATGTGCTTTTATTACGTGCTTGTTTTACACGACTGTTGTTTACTCTTGTTAACTTAAGGTGGGGCTTACTTGATTCTACCGGATTTTTTATCCACAGTAACCGTGATCACCCGGCCATTTTTTTGCAGCACCCGGATGCGGTAGGTGGCTTTGTTGTTGGAGATTTTAACCACCTTGCCCGGGTATTTTGAGGTTGCCGTTCGCACAGCCTGATTTTTACTGACACCGTTGGATTTTGCTTGTGCTACCGGCATTGCAAACAAACAACACAAGGTTGCTACCAGTACTGATTTGGTTAGTATTTGCATAATAAAACTCCGGTTAAACATCACGTTCACAGTATACCTCAAAATAGATAACGATCACTTGTTATCTTGAAAGCAATAATAGCGCCAGTTAACTTAACCGAAGCTGAATGTCGGGATTCAGGCTAGGGCAGGACCTTCTTGAATGGTTTAACGGTGACGTTTTTATAAACGCCGGCTGCAATGTAAGGGTCACCGTCGGCCCATTCTTTGGCTTGTTCGAGGCTGTCAAATTGTACTATCAACAGTGAACCAGTAAAACCGGCATCACCGGGGTTTTCACTGTCAATGGCGGGCAGGGGACCGGCGGCCATCAGGCGGCCTTCGCTTTTTAATACTTGCAGCCTAGTTATGTGTTGGTCACGGACCTGCATACGTAAAGCCAAGCTGTTATCGACATCTTCAGAGTAAATCATGTACCACATGAGCAATTCCTTGTTATTGGTTAGTGACATTCTGACAGCAATTGAGCCATCTTTTTAGTGCCCTTGCGACGGGCCAATGTGATATTCCTGTCGGGAATATTTTCAGGATCTGGATAATCCGCCAGTGCCTCGGCAATGTCGTCTTCACGTAAAAAATGTACCACGGGGCAAGGGGCGCGATTGGTATAATTGGCTGCATCATCTTTGTCGGCGTCGGCAAAGCAATAATCAGGATGAAAGCTGGCAACCTGATAAATGCCTTCATAGCTTTTTCCTTCAGGGCTTTCTTCTGTAAAAGCGGACTCTATGACCTGCGACTGAATTAAATCGACCAAATCCAGATAACGGTCAAAATTGTCAAAACCGTTTGGTAGGATCATCAAAGTGGTGGCGGTTTGCGGATGATCGTCTAAAAACCGGCATTCAGCTAATGCTAATTCAACCAAATCGTCAAAAGACGTCAATTCGCTGACACTGTAGCGAATGGTGTCGTTTTCCAGTTCTTTACGGGCAAATGGACAGAAGTTATATTTGACGATAACGGTTTCTAGCCACTTTTTGGTAGCGGCAACGATAGCTTGTTGAGTGGACACTTTGTGGTGACAGCTTTGATTTGGAATTTGGGGGAGGATAGCATTTTGGGGCGTATTGGGATAGTGGGGCTTCGTTATAGGCTGGAGTGACGGTCAGTCCGCTATTAGAATCTGGGATTAGTGATAGGGTGAGGCTTTGTTAAGGGCTGGGGTAACGGAGGCTAGCAAGGGGGACAGAGCAGTTGACAAAACTGGGAACGCAAGCGTTCCAAGCGATTCCCATTTTTGCAATCTGGTCTGACCTTTTATTGCTCCTGCATAAAAGTCATACAGTCCATCCATGGACTAATCCCCAGCTGGTGGTAAAACTTAAGCGGCAGCTGCTGTACGCAAACCTGAGCGTTTAAGATGTGCCAGTGGAGAGTCACCCATGGTGCCTCTGATCACAGGTACTGACGGTTTTTGCGACTTGATTTTGCCCAGTTTGAACAAAATGCAGTTGCGAATATCTGCGGGTTTATAACCGGTCTTAATTTTGATTCGAATATGTGGCACGCCTGCGGCTTCGAGTGCACCGTTGACAAACCAGTCTGCTTTGGCGCGGTGGCCGTTTTTAGAGCCGTTATTGACCAAGTCAACCACTCCGGTGATGGCCAGCGTCTTTTTGTCACACAACACAAAGTCGACCGTTTTGACATTGGCTTTTATCAGCGCTGCGCGGCGATTCTTTGATGTCGCTGCGCCTTTGGGCTCGATGATGTCGGTTAATCTCACCCGAGACATGATTTTATATTCATTGCCCACTGCGGTTTCGAGCATCTGGAAAAAAGAGCGCTCGGTACTGCTGTAAATTGACGATTTTTTGCTAAAAGGATAAGGGTTGCTGTTATCGATGAATCGGCTGGCTAGCAGCGCGATAGTGATGATAAATGCGATCATTAAAACCAGTATAATTTCCATGGACGACTCCGTTACGACTTTTTGACACAAAGGGTTAGTTGCAATGGATAAAGCACAGGGCGTGCCAACTTTTTCTTTAACCACTTTGGGTAGCCTTCGGCGGGGTGGCCTGTGTGGTAGGAGCGAGCTCCAGCTCGCGATAAATGGCGCAGCCATTTCAACAGTGTAGTGTAACCCCGTATATATTTGGCCGTAGGCCAAAATCGCGAGCTGGAGCTCGCTCCTACGACTACGAAATGTCAAACCCCTTGATTAGCATAGGAATAACCGCTTCACCATCAACGGCTTTAGAAAAGTAGAACCCTTGAATTTGCTGGTCGGCCTGTTGTTGCAAGAACTCAAATTGTTCTTTGGTCTCCACGCCCTCGGCGACCAAATTGAGCCCTAGGTTTTGGGCTAGATGGATGATGATATCTACCAACGCCTTGCCTTTATCGTGCTCATTTATGGCCGAAACAAAAGAGCGGTCGATTTTTAATGTGTGCACCGGGAAGCGATGCAAATAGCTTAAACTGGAGTAACCCGTGCCAAAGTCATCGACCGAAATATGACAGCCCAAGTCGCTGAGTTTATCCAGGTCGACAATGGTTTTTTCGACATCATCCATCAACATGCCTTCGGTGATCTCCAATTCTAACCTCGATGCAGGTAGTTGGTAACTGAGCAGGGTTGCTTCTATAAAACCGACCAAGTCATAATGGCTGAACAGGCGTGGTGACAAATTGACCGACAAGCTGACATCAGTGAAACCGGCACTGGTCCAGCTTCTGAGTTGATGGCAAGACTGGCGGATCACCCATTCGCTTATTGGCACAATTAGGCCTGAATCTTCAGCGATATCAATGAAATAACCCGGCGACATAAAGCCTTTTTGCGGATGCTCCCAGCGGATTAAAGCCTCAAGACTGGGTACCGAGCCGTCGACAGAACTGACTCTGGGCTGGTAGTGCAACACAAACTCTTCATGCTCAATGGCGTGTCGTAATTCGTTTTCTATCGACAAGCGCTCAAATGCCTGAATGTTCATCGATTGGGTGTAGAACTGAAAATTGTTGCGCCCTTCAGCTTTGGCATGATACATCGCGGTATCGGCATTTTTCATCAACACTTGGGACGTTTCACCGTCATCGGGGAATATGGTGATGCCAATACTGGTGCTGGTGGACACGTCATAGTCGACCAAAGAGAAGGGGATTGCCAGCTGTTCAATCACCCGGCTGGCAATGTAAACCAGTTGATTGAGTTCAACAAAATCCTCCAAAATGATCACAAATTCGTCGCCACCCAGACGAGCAAAGGTATCGTCTTCGCGTAAAATATCGTTAATTCGTCGGGCAACCCCAATCAATAACAAATCGCCAATATCATGACCAAGCGAGTCATTAACCTGTTTGAATCGGTCAAGATCAAGAAACAACACCGCCAGTTTTTGCTTTTCTCGGCGACCATGAGAGATGGCATGTTCAAGTCTGTCTTGTAGTAAGGTTCGGTTGGGCAAGCCGGTCAGCGCATCGTATTTGGCTAGCTTTCTGAGCTCCTGCTCGGCATTGAGGCGTTCGGTAATGTCAGAGAATACCGCCACAAAATGGGATACCTCCTCCTCTTCGTTGGTGACTGAGCTAACCGTCATTTCCACTGCAATGTCTTTGCCCTGTTTATTGTTTTGCCAGATCTCACCATGCCACTGTTGTTTTTCCGCGAGGACCTGCCAAATATGCTCATAAAAATCTGCGCTGTGACGTTCGGAGTTGATGATGTTGGTGCCTGCATCAAGGGCCTCTGGTTCTGAATAACCCGTGATCGCAGTAAAAGCCGCATTGACTGCAACTATGGTGCGAGAGTTATGCATGATCATCACCCCTTCGGTTGTGTTTTTAAAGGCCTCGGCAAATAACTTTAATTGGCTGTTCATACGCAGTTTTTCTTTTTGTCGGATACGTCTGCGAATGTAAAACCACTGGGTAATTAATCCCGTCAACAGCAAATAAACGCCGTAGGCAATATAACTGCGCCACCAAGGGGTTGTCACGATGATATTAAGGGTTTTTACTTCGCCCCAATCTGCGCCGCTATTGCGGTTTTTCAGTTGCAGCACATGTTTGCCACTGCTCAGGTGATTGAGGGTGATGGAATTGTCGCTGCCAATATCAATCCAGTTATTGTTCCTATCGCTGAGTTTGTAGGCATAACGGGTTTGGTGTGAAGCGGTATAATTGAGATCTGAAAATTGGACTTTCACCGCATAAGCGTGGTGTTCGATTTGTATCGTCCATTTGTCTATCAATACAAAGGATTCGTTTTGTTGGTCCTTGTAGATCATCGCACGGGTAAATAACAGCCGCTTGCTGGTGGGCGGGTTAATTATTTCGCCGGGCCTGATGATGGCCAGACCATTGGTGGTACCAAAATACAACGAACCATCGGCGGCAACATTATATGCGCCATCGTTAAATTCACTACCAAGCAAACCCTCTTTGGCACCGAAAACCCGGTGGTTGAACCCATTCATATCGTACAACAACAGGCCGTTCATGGTGCTTATCCAGGCGCGACCAAAGTGATCCGGAATAATGCCAAAGACGATATTGGTGGGCAAACCGTCATTGATACCAATGTGTCCTATTTTTGGATCTGTTTTGTCTTCACTGATGTCGGCACTGAAGTCTAATGTGGCGATGCCATTCCCGCTGTGGCCAAACCACAACACGCCGCGTTTGACCTCTGCAATGGAAGATATAAAGGTGAAATCAGCATTGTAGGATGCGCCTTGTTTATATAAAAAACGGTCAAAGTTGTCATTTTTGGGGTTATAGCGGTTAACGCCGTTATCGGTGCCTACCCATAAAGTATCGTTGGCATCGATAAACAGATGCGACACCGAAGTATTCTTGGTCAAGCTATGGGGGTCGTCGGGTGAATAGACATAGTGATACATCTTGTTGGTCTTTAAATCCAGCCTGTCTAGCCCTGCATTGGTGGCGAACCACAGCTGTCGCTGGCTGTCGAGTTCAATGTCATACACCAAATCATCAGAGAGTGTATTGCTGTCTTCGGGGTTGTGTTTGAGGGTCATCACATCTTGGGTAAGCGTGTGCAGGCGACTAACGCCCTTGTCGGTTGCTATCCACAAGTGATCGGTTTGTCTGTCAAAATACAGGTTGTAAATCAGATCGCTGGCCAGCGGTTGCTGGTCAGCATTGCTGGTCAGGTAGCGCGTGACTGTTTTTTTATCCGGTGATATTTTGTTTAAACCCCGGTCGGTACCAACCCAAATATTTTGACGTACATCGGTTTCTATGGTCCAGACTACGTTGTCGGTTAGCGAATTGTCGTTGTTGATTTCATGAGTAATGTGGCCAAAAGCACTGCTGATGGGGTTCCAGATGTTGACCCCATAACCCTCAGTGCCAATCCACAGCAGGCCGCTGGTATCAAAATACAATTTTCTCACGGCATTGCCGTTTAAACCGTGGCGAACCGCGGGTACATATCCATATAAACGATATTCATAGGTGCGAGGGTTAAGCGACAAAATCCCGTCACCATAAATAGAGACCCAGATATGACCCTGTGTGTCTTCATTGATGGAGCGAATTCGTTGCCTTTGTATATTTGGCAAATTGAGGGCTTCGAGTACGTTGCGTGTTTGTTTGCCTTGGTAATAATCATATTGCAGTAAACCCTGATTGGTGCCTATCCACAAATTTTGGCGGCTGTCAAAAAACAGTGCTCGAACTTCATTTTTAAGATCGTCGGGTTTGTCAGCAAGATAGTGGAATACTGAAAAGCGCTGTTCTTTTGGGTCGAACACAATAGTCCCTTTATTCTGGGTGCCGAGCAACAACTTACCATCCGGAGTTTCTATCATAGTTACAATCTCATTTGCATCTTTGGCTACTTCGTCAGGTATTTTGTGTACTGTGAAGCGTTTGTCTTCGTAAGAATAGTGGTGCAGTCCGCCGTAGGTCGCGACCCACATGGTGCCGTTGGAATGGCGAATGATTTGCGAAATATTATCCGAAACCAAACCGGTATTTTTCTGTTTTCTGGGCGCGAAGTAGCTGAATTCGTTGTTCAGAGGATCATAAATGGCGATGCCTTCAATGGTGCCTATCCACAGCTTTTTGAAAATATCTTCATTGATGGCGCTTATTTGGATTTGAGTGATGGCCACTTCGGCGTTTTCAGGTACGTTAAATTGGGTAAATTCATGACCATCATAACGATTGATGCCGTTTTCGCTGCCCATCCAGATAAAACCGTAGTGGTCTTGGTAAATATCATAAATGGTACTTTGCGATAACCCGTCTTCGACCGTTAATTGACGAACGACCAAAGGATCGGCGGCCTGTAATGGGGCAGAGCCAATCGCTAAAAGTAATAATATGGGGAAAAGTAAGTGGCGCATAGGCCCTAGTATTAATCAAGTTCACTGATTTGTAAAAAGAAAAATAAGTGAGTTTGTCATTCTCTGTAAGGCGGTGTCAGGGCCGCTTGCGTCCGCCAAGGCTGTGAACTAAACTTTTTATTAACCTTAATGACTTGGTTGTTAATGCGATGAACGCAAATGATGAGCACATGATTTTTGAAGAGTTGGAGCTGTTTGGTGGATATTTACGTTATCCCAATGAGGCGGGATTTGTCGAAGTGATCTCCCATATGGATATGGAGATTTGTCTGGAACAGCATCCCAATTGGGATGCAATCAGACATCAGCCGCCAGTGCTGGTTTATGATTGCCCGAGCTTTGCCAGCCAAACTGACCTGATGGACTATTTTTGTTCTCAGGCACAAAATCAACATGAGCAGGATCACATCTGTACGGCGCTGGATGGCCGAGAAAAACTGCAACAAGACCATCAAACCCGAGATTACCGGCTGGTACTATACAGTGCCGAGGACCCAACTAAACCCATTGCCTTTACTTCATTTGATTTGGTGCTCAGCGAAGATGTTGAACAAAGCGAAGTCGATGCTGACGTCAATTTGATCACGCTGCAATGTGATTTTCTTTATGCTTATGTGTCACCAGAATATCGTAACATGGGTATCGGTGGGATTTTAGGTCTGTCTATGGGGACCTTGTTCTGGCAGCAAATTCACCATGTGTGGATGCAGATAAAAGACAGTGAAACCGCACTGGTGCCATTGATTTCATCAGAAAAATTCACTCGGGGTGGGTCGGAGATCATCAAAACTGTGCTTCGGGAGATCAAGATGTTTTCTGATGCCCAAAAGTCACCTGGACGGATCAATCACCTTCGCTTGCCGCGTATAGTTACGCTCTGATTACGCTGGGAAAAGTCAAAATCAAGGGCCTCTAGCATCGACCTTGCGCTGGCAGTCATCAGTAACAATAGCCAGCGCATCGAGCGCTAGCTGTGGGTCAATCTCGTTTTGCTCCAACAACTCAATCAAATCAACCGCCAGTTGGATGTGCTTAGGTGCGTCTTCTAGACTTTTCATCGCTGGCGCTGGTTCAGGACTTTTTATCGCAGCTGCTGGTTCAAGACTGTTCATTGCGGCGGTGTGTTACGGAAGTCTTTACTGTCGAGGTAATCGACGGCGCGATCGATGGATTCTTTGACCTTAATCTCCATTTCAATGCGTTCATGCTGGGGCAGATAAAACGCCATGTCTACTTGGTAGCGGATATAACGCGGCGGCAGCTGGTTTAAAACAATGCACGATAAATCGGCGATATAATCGCTGTCCTTGGTCGTCTCCAGTCCCATAATGCTTATACGTTCAATCACGATATGCTCGTAAAAGTTGCTAATATCATCATCTAATTTCATATTATTACCCGCCAAATAGTGTCAATAAGTCAAATACCAAATCCATTAAATAACTGGTCATTTTGCTGGTTAAAATAAGCATTAGCTTCGTTATTAACCTTGCCATTAGAGTGACTAGTGGCGGCGGTTAATGCCTTGCTACTGCTTATTTTTCCAAGTGGGCCCAAAATCAGACCAGTGATTTAATCTCATTGGTATAAATATTTAGCCTTTACCAATAAAAATGTCAAATAAAAGCCATACAAAACCGCTTAAAAAGGTTTTACCACCGCCAGCAAAATGATCACCAACAACACCAATACTGGTGCTTCATTAAAAATACGGTAGAACTTGTCGCTGCGGGTGTTGGTATCGTTTTTAAAGTCTTTAAGCAATTTAAAACAATAACCGTGGTAAATATACAACAATACCACCAACGTTAGCTTGGCGTGAAGCCAGTAACTTTGCCTAAACCAGTCAAAACTGTATTGAAAAATCACCGCCACGCCAAACACCAATGTCAACAATGCAAAGGGGGTGACAAAATAAAGCAATCGCCGTTCCATTACTTTTAGCAACTCTGAGGTGTTTTTGTCTTTGTTCATCGCGTGATAGACAAAAAGTCGGGGTAGATAAAAAATCCCGGCAAACCAGGCGACCATGAAAAAAATATGCAGTGCTTTTAACGTCAATAATGTTGTCATGTAAATTTGCTTCTATGTACCAGTAGTTGTCGTAAATAATGCCAATGAATAATGCCGATAATGTTTTCTACGCTGTCTTGATAGACATAAACGGCTCCGTCGCGTTGATATTGTAGCAACTCAAAAGCTTCTGCCAGTGTAGCCTGCGAAGAAACGCCCTGTAACGGCGTATATTTGAGCAGCGCTGATTCAACGCATTCACGGGCCTTTTTGGGTTCGGCAAATTCACTAATTTTGAATTCGCAGCCCACCACATATTTATCTCGAATGACCAGACAAGTGGGTTTTGATATGGCCGCCAAATAATGGCGAACTTCATCGTCGTTGGCGTTATCGATGATTTTGTAGTCGGTGTCAAGGTCTGCTAAAACACCCACTTTTTGCAACGTCTGAGTTGCCGGTGATAGCCGATAGGGCAGTTTTTGATAATCTAACTGCTGAATTAAAATAGAACGGTTGCCAAAAACCTGAACGCTGATGGTATAAGATACGGCGATCACCAACATCGCTGGTGCGATTAAATCTGGGTTTGCGGTCAGTTCAAGCAAAGCCACCAAGGCCGCCAAGGGCGAGTGCAGAGTAGCAGCCATTAGTCCGGCCATGGTCAATACTGCATATAAGGCAATATGATCGCCACTGAACCCCAAATACCCTGACAACAAACCAAATAAGGTACCGAGCAAAACACCAAGCCCAAGCACTGGGCCAATGATCCCGCCTGGTATGCCCATACCCAGCGCACAAATGGTGGCGACAAATTTACCCAGTAATATTGCCGAGATAAATCCGATGGCGCTGACATAACCATAACCCTGTATACCTGACAGCGTAAACTGAATCGCGCCCATACCAGAGCCGAGCGCTTCAGGCACCAAATAGCCGACGATTGCCGTAACCAGCGCGGCTATTAATAGGCGCACATAAATACTGATGGGTTTAACCAGCAGCATGGTTTTCATCAAGCTGTTATTGATGGCGAAAGCAGCGGCACTGATCACCGTGGCACAAACAATCAAATAGGGATAATTGATGTTGCTGAAACTGGTGATTGTAAAAAATGACAGCTCGTGCTCATCACCAAATACCAGTCGGGTCATCATGGTGCCTGTGACAGCTGCGAGCATGATGGGGATAAAAATATGGATTTTATACTCTCTGAACACCACTTCCATCACAAATACCACGGCGGCGAGCGGCGTATTGAAAGAGGCTGCAATACCCGCCGAAATGCCGCAGCCGGTTAACGTTCGAATACTGTTGTAGGGCAGTTTCAACCAACTACCAACATAACTGGCACTAGAAGCGCCTATGTGCACTGAGGGGCCTTCACGGCCAACTGAAAAACCGCTGATCAGTGCCACTGCACCGCCAACAAACTGATTAAAGGCATTTCTAAAGGGCATCGCCCCCTTTTGCATTTTGATCCAATGGATCACAAAAGGAATGCCCATACGATAATGTTTGTCGCGACTGAATAATACAATCAAGGCAATAAAGGCAACGCCAATAAAGGGCAGCAAAAAACGCTGAAGAGGGTCCATTGTCGAAAAATTGTCAAATTGGTCAACAAACAGCAATTGAACCTTTGCTATTATCAGTCGAAACGCGATAATGACCAGCGCCGAGGCTAGGCCAGCCAAAACGCCTAATAATCCTAGTTGGACAGAGGTGGTGGGTTGGGCAAGTAGTCGCCTGATGCCCTCAAGCGATTTCAAAAGCGTCTCCAGGAAAATAGGTTTAGGTTAATGTTAATCTGTGGGGTGTCCGTTAGCCACTGCTGCGCTGAACGTAACAGTTTTAGGATGATGACAAGTATAATCAATAGTTTAATCAAATGAATCAAATATTATCAATAAACCAATTAAAGCATCAATATGGCCGTTTTCGTCTGTTTATCGGCCTTGTTGCGTTGGTCTGCGGTTGTTTATACAGCGGTTATTGGCTGGGAGACAAATCCTTGTTGCGCCATCAACAGTTGGTTGAAACCCAGGCCGAGCGGCTTAATGAGCTTTATCATCACAGTGCCCAACTACGCCAGAAAATCAATTTTCTTAA
>JABSOG010000169.1 GCA_013216025.1 Algicola sp.
GCCTTGTATTTTGCCGACGAAGCCATTGTGGTCACCAACCCAGAGGTTTCATCAGTACGCGACTCAGACAGAATTCTGGGCATACTGCAAAGCAAGTCACGCCGTGCCATTCAAGGGCTACCACCGGTCAAAGAACACCTGTTGGTCACCCGTTATGACCCAGTGCGCGTAGATAAAGGCGAAATGTTGGGCGTCGAAGACGTTAAAGACATTCTGGCCATTCCTTTGATGGGTGTTATCCCTGAGTCTCAAGCGGTATTAAACGCATCCAACTCAGGTCAGCCGGTGATCTTAGATGAAAAAACCGATGCCAGCTTAGCTTATCAGGATGCCATCGAGCGTTTGCTTGGAGAAGAAATTGATTTTCGTTTCTTGCAAGTGCAAAAGAAAGGCATTTTCCAGCGAATTTTTGGAGGTTAACGTGGCTTTACTTGATTATTTTCGCACCACAAAGAAGAACAGTGCTTCATTGGCCAAAGAGCGATTACAAATTATTGTGGCCCATCAGCGCAGCCAGCGTCATGCGCCTGATTACCTACCGCAGATGAAAAGGGACATTCTTGATGTCATTCGCAAGTACGTTGATATTGATATTGACAAGGTGTCGGTGCAGTTAGAGCAAAAAGACGATTCTTTGTCGGTATTAGAATTGAACGTGACTTTGCCTGAAAGACCAACCTCAACTCAGGCGCACGCCTAAACCACTCCTATACGACATACCAGATACAAAAAGGGCGCTGTAGTTAATTTAGCTAAGCGCCCTTTTTATCTTATATAAAAAACCCGTCAGTTTTACCCATCAAGCTGTGCCAACAGCTGCTCGCCGACGACATCATTACGCCAACCCTGCAACAAATCAGGTTTGAATGCATGCGCGCGGGCCTGCTCATCAAGTTTCCACCGCCACGACAACAACTGATTGACCTGACGCTTTGAGGCGATGGCCTCGGGTGGAATGTTTATTTGCTCGGCGGTTTGTTCGATGGTAGACCTCAAGTCTTTATAGGCCTTTTTATAACCAGGAAAATCCACTAGTCGCACAATTTTTTTCGGCATTTCAGCTTCAGGCAACTCGATGCCCTGTTGCACGCTATTTAATATCGCATTACCGTGGTAACGCACCTCTTGGGGTAACATTCCGCTCAATTGACGTAACTGGCTGAGGTTTCTTGGTTGGTTTTTGGCTATGGCAATGAGGTTAGCTTCTTTGACCACAAAATTAAGCGCCAAATCGCGCCGCTCAGCTTCTTGTTGTCGCCAGCTGGCAATGTGTTGCAATACAGCCAATTCAACCTCAGACAAACGCCAAGAGCCTTTGATGTCAAGATAGATATCCTCAACCGCTTTGGCTTGCTTGCGTTTAGCCACTGCAAGGGCCCCTTCAAGGGTAACGTAATGATAAATACCCTGCTCGTCCAAGCGCTCTTTGAGCATTTCGTAGATCGGTTTTAAATGCAAAACATCTTTGGCGGCATAATCGAGTTGCTTATCACTTAACGGTCTTGCCATCCAGTTGGTGCGCGATTCTCCTTTGTCTATATAAATATCAATCAGCTCTTTGGCCAGCGCAGCATAACCCAAAGACGGACCCAAACCCAAAAACGACGCCGCCACTTGGGTATCAAACAAAGGCTCAGGTTGCCCTTTGGCGTAACATTTGAATACTTCTAAATCTTCAGAGCACGAATGCAGCACCTTGGTGATTTGAGTGTTGGTCAGTAAAGCCCAAAAAGGGTCTAGGTTAAGTTCAGCAAGCGGGTCTATCAAGACCACGTCTTCGCCATAATAGGCTTGAATAAGACCTAACCGGGGTTTTAGCGTCCGAGTGCGGACAAATTCGGTATCGACAAACAAAACGGGGTGACTGGTTTGGCTAAGCGCCCCTTGGCAAAACGCATCCAAAGCGTCCTGGGAAGTGACAAGTTCAAAATCCGACATTTACATCCATTCAATTGAAAAATAACATTGCGGTCATATTACACGTTTTTTTGTAAAAGGGCGAAGCCGCTACTTAAAAAAACAAAAGGCCGCTATAAAGCGGCCCTATTTAGCTTGAACGAACCTGTAAATAACAGATTACAACTCTTTTGAGTGCTCGCTCAAGTACTCAGCAACGCCCGCTGGGCTTGCTTTCATACCGGCAGAACCTTCTTGCCAGCCCGCAGGACAAACTTCACCGTGTTCTTGGTGGAAGTTCAATGCGTCAACCATGCGCAGCATGTCATCGATGTTACGGCCCAGTGGCAAGTCGTTGACAACCTGATGACGAACCATACCGTCTTCGTCGATTAAGAAAGAACCACGAAAAGCAACACCAGCATCTGGATGCTCTACATCGTATGCTTTGCAGATTTCGTGCTTGGTGTCAGCAACCAATGCATATTTAACCGCACCGATACCGCCATCATTAATGGCCGTGTTACGCCATGCGTTGTGGCTAAATTGTGAATCGATAGAAACACCGATGACTTCACAGCCACGCTTGGTGAATTCTTCATAACGTTTGTCAAATGCGATCAATTCTGAAGGACAGACGAAGGTGAAGTCTAAAGGATAAAAGAAAACTACCGCTTTTTTACCTTTAATGGCTTCTGACAACGTGTAGCTGTCTACAATTTCGCCATTACCAAGAACCGCCGCAGCAGTAAAATCAGGTGCCTTGCGGCCAACCAATACACTCATGTTTTTCTCCAAAGATTTGTTGTTAGACCCACGGCTATACCAATACAGCCACAGGTCGAAGTGTTCTAACAGAGACTTAATATTGCGATGTTTTTTCAAAAACCAAGTGTTTTACTCAACTATTTTTGGCTTTATCTTTAGCCTTAACTTTTAGGCTTTGCTCAACCGTAATTTAAGTATTTAAAACTTAAACACTAACTCGTGATTATCAACATCGATTTTCTGCCCTAAATCGGAAAAAATTTTCTCTTCAAAATCAGATTCTTTAAGCTTGTATTCCAATGCGCCGTTCTCAATCTGCGCCGTCAAGATACTGTCAATTTGAGGTTGATGAAAATCAAGCACTTTTTGCTTGTTGGCATCAACAAAGACGTTGAGGTACTCTTTGACCGCCGGGGTAGCCACGCCAGACATCACATTCAGCGCTGAGCCGATAGTCACATCCACAATGCCTTTTAAAATACTGGGGGTGAAAGACTTAACAATGTCTTGAGAACTTTGGATCAACAAATATTCATCATTGACAAAAGTCATATTACTCAGGACTAAATCCTTTAAACGAACGGTTTTGTGCGCTTGATTAAAGTAGGGAACTGCTTTGAGCAAGCCATCAATATGGGCACGATACAACTGGCGCCCCAAACTGCTGATCTCAAGCGAACACATGACCTTAATGGCCAACCCTTCGGTATTGTCGTTGCCCACGCTAACATTCGCTTCCATGACCACCAGTGTGGCTTGTCCGCCGGGTACTTCAAACGCTTCTTGGTGTGGCAAACTCTGTACAACCATTTCGTTAAGTTGTTGTGCGTTATAACGAACTTCTTTGATCCGCTTAGAGCGGATCAGTGAACGAGCTGCCCAGTTTTGTACTTTTTTGTATAAGGTCATAAATCAGTTTCCAGCCTAAGTGCCTAATTATCGTCCTGAAACTCACATCCATGTGAGACTCCAGGAGCAAGCTTCGTTCAAGCAAGTGGAACTTCGCTTACATTTCAACAAGTTGAAATGGCGGCACCTCCGTGTACCGCATAGATAGTACCCAACAATACCCGTTACGGGATGGGTGCTACCTATAATAAAGCCTTGCCTAAAACAGCGAATACGGCAAATTTTGACAATTAAAAATTAAATTCAAGGTGATATAAAACGAATTTTGTGCAGCCTTGCAACAACAGCTTCAATGAATATATACCCAAGTGACCTCGAAATGCGGAATTCAGAGTCTCTGAGCGGTTTCAATTCAAGGCGCATTGGTGTAGGAAGGGTCATTCCCTTTCAAACCAATGGAACAATGAATTGAAATCGCTCAGAGCCTCCCTCTGGGTGGGTTTAAAAACGTTTTATGCGGCGTTAAATAACTTTGATTTAGATGACTAAACCTACAGTCATTTGCCTTGCCTAAAACGTTTTTAATTCCCACTGAATCCGCATTTTGAGGTCACTTGGGTATACTAAACAAATAAATCTACCCCAACCAGCGATTGGATCTCTTCACGTTTATCTGCATTGGCAACATCCCGATACGCTGTTAACGCTTGTTTGGTCGCTCGGTCAGGTGAATCCAAATTGTGTTTTTCCTGCTTTTGACGGTCTTCGTCCAGCAGTTTAATTGCTTCTCTATCGGCTTTGACTTGGGGTGCTTTGGTGGTGGGTTCGACGTTTTTGACGGGCAAATCGACGGGACGTTTTTCGCCCCCAGGTAATTTGAGCCCGGCTTTTGGATTGAATACAGTGGCAACGCCATGATTCGTTGGAAGTGAGGAGTTCAAATTTACAGCCAAGGAAACGACACCCGTTCTACCGATTGATTACAGTTAATTTTTGCCAATACCCCAGTATAGCGCATTTTGGAGATTAGTCACTCTTTTAGACTGTCATCTGCCCGGTAATTTCTTCCAAGTCACTGTATCTCTTACATAAACTGGCTGAGCCGACTCTGGTGTCAATTGCCTATTATTGGCCAGCAGATCCTCTGCCAAAGGTAACATATCAACAGCATGAGGATATAAAACCTCGGTAGCAACAACCCCGGGGACTTTGCCCGTTAATTCACTTTGATAAGTTTGCCAGCCCGTACCAACGGCAAAAATATTTTCGATTAAACTATATTCGACCAACTCAGGTTTGATCACAATATCGGGGGCAACCCGACAAGCTAGCCCATTTTTGTTAATAAATTCGGCGGTATATATCTCGCCCATTCTGGCGTCAATAGCCGCTATCACCGAATCCGCATTGTTTAAACGAATCGCCCCTTGCGCCATGGTTTGTAAGGTTGATACTGAAACCAGTGGCAAATCAGCGCCAAAAGCTAACCCTTGCGCAACCCCTACACCAATGCGCACCCCGGTAAAACTGCCCGGTCCACACCCAAACGCCAACAAATCCAACGCTGCCAGCGTGGTGCCCGCTTCTTTAAGCACTTCATCGACCATTGGTAAAATACGCTGACTGTGTTGTTGTGGACACACTTCAAAACGACTGATGACCTGACCTTGATATTGCAATGCCACAGAACAGGCTTCGGTCGCCGCATCAATTGCCAAAATAGCTGTGCTATTCATACTACCCATACTATTCATATTATTTGTTCTTCCTCCTGCAGCTCATTGGCGCAGGGTAACGATTGTAAGAATTCACACGCTACAGCCAAATCACGGGTGCGCTTCATGGGTGGCAGACTTTTAACAAAGGTCTTGCCATATGCCCGGGTGATCAGGCGATTATCACAAATAACCAATACCCCTTTGTCATCGCCATCACGAATTAATCGACCAACCCCTTGTTTTAACGAGATGACGGCCTGTGGTATCTGTACTTGAGCAAACGGATCGCCACCTTTTAAGCGACAGTCTTCAATTCTGGCTTGCAGCAGCGGTTCATCCGGCGCAGCAAACGGCAATTTGTCGATAAGCACACAACTCAGTGCATCACCCCTGACATCCACCCCTTCCCAAAAGCTGGCGGTGCCCAGCAATACGGCGTTGCCATGCTCAGCAAATTGGTCGAGCAACAAACGTTTGCTGGTTGTGCCTTGTCGCAACATTGGATAATCGATTCGGCCCTCTAACATCTGCCCAACAATACGCAACATACGGTGACTGGTAAACAACAAAAAACACCGGCCTTTTGCAGCATTTATCACCTCGATAGACGTTTCGACCAAAGCCTCGGCCATAGCGTAGGCATTAGGCTCAGGCAAATAGCGTGGTACACATAAAATGGCCTGGTTTTGATAATCAAAGGGACTTTCAAGAATTAACTGCTTCGAATCTTGCAGACCCATAATATGGGTATAATGGTCAAACGAATCATCAACCGCCAATGTTGCCGAGGTAAACACCCAACTACATTCAGAGGAATTTACAATACTGGCAAACTTGTCGGCAATGGTCAAAGGCGTTAAATGCAGCGTCACTTGGCGTCGACTGGTTTCATACCAATAGCTATAGCCCGTTTCGCTGACGTCGTTTAATCGCGCCAATTTTTGTTGAATCACAATGCAGCGATCAAAACAATGGTCAATCATGTCGGTTCTAGACACCGCCAGTTTTAACACCTGATATAAAAAGTCCAAATCAACATTAAGCTTGGCGATCACCTGCTGAACATCATCTCGCTGAATTTCATCACGCCAGTTGCCCCGCTTGGGATCGGCAGCAAAACACAAGCGCAAATCAGCAACTGTCAACTCCAGCTTTTCTGCCGCCTTGGCCAGCTGGCGCATGTCAGTGAGCTTTGAACGGTATTCAATAATGATGTCACGGCACAACTCCAGCATTTGCCGAGACGACAACGATTCACCAAAATAATCACAAGCAATATCCGGCAATTGGTGTGCTTCATCGAAGATCACCATCTCGGCCTGTGGTATTAGCTCACCAAAACCGGTGTCTTTTAACGCCAAATCGGCAAAAAACAAGTGATGGTTGACCACCACTAAATCGGCCTCCATCGCCTTTTTGCGGGCCTTGACCAAATAACAATCTTCATAGTCTGGACATTCACCGCCAATGCAATTATCGGCATTGCTGGTGACGTAAGGAAACACCATCGAATCTTCTGATACAGCGGTTAACTCGCCAATGTCACCATGACGGGTTTCAACAGACCAGTGTTTGACCTTATTCAAGTCTGAGATCAGGTTTCGGTCATTAGAGGGGACATGCAATGTGTGCTGGGTAAGGCGGTATAAACAAAGATAATTACTGCGCCCTTTTAATAACGCCGTACTTTTACCGCTACCCATAGCAGCCTTGATTTTAGGCAAGTCACGGTGAAAAAGCTGCTCTTGGAGGTTTTTGGTACCGGTCGAAATAATCACTTTTTTGTCAGACAACAGTGCTGGCACCAAATAAGCAAAGGTTTTTCCGGTACCGGTGCCCGCTTCAACAACCAAGGTTTCATTGGCATCGATGGCTGCAGACACCGCTTCGGCCATTTGAATTTGCGGCTCCCTTGCAGAAAATCCATCAATGGCACTGGCCAGCAATCCGCCCGGAGAAAAAGCCGTTCTGGTTAGGTTCAAACTATATCCCGCGACAAATGACTCAAACTGGCGGCATTTTGCTCCCAGTTTTGGCCATCAAATGCTTCATGAACCACGTCTTTGATGGTGCTGCGGTCAAGACAGCGGAAGTTTATGCTGTAACCATCTGGGTTGGAGCGCGGCACATAAAAGGATTTAACCCCGCAGGATTGACAAAAATAGTGTTGAGCGACACCAGTATTGAAAGTATAGGTCGTTAGATTGTCTTTGCCGTGGGTCAAGTTAAAGGCAGACTTAGGGACGATGAGGTGGATATAACCCAATTTTTCGCACAACGAACAATTGCAACTTTGTACCGTAATGGTCTCAGGCGCATCTACGCTAAATTGAACCGCGCCACAATGGCAGCTTCCCTGATGTCTCATAAACAAAAACCCCGACAATTAAAATCGGGGTATTATACATTGAATAAATCGGCTTAGGCAGCTTTATTGTTAGTCGCGCAGGAAGTCTGATAACTTGATGGTTTTATTGAAATCAGGCCAAAATACCGCTTCACTGTCGTCTGCGATTTGGCAATTACGAATGGCATCGTGAGCACCACCAACCAGTTCAGGAACCGAACTTAATGACACAGAGATTGAACGGCCATCGGTAATGAAAAAACACACCATTTGTTCGTTAACAACAACGCTTTCAATGAGCAGTGTTATTGCTTTTTTCCAAATCTCCATTAATGCCCCTAAGTAATGATAAATGTAAGATCTATCGTTTATTATACTATTCACAGATTGTAATAAAATAGCCCACATTACCCTAACTTGCCATTAATCCATACTTTTTTGCCACCTCGTTAAAATAATTCATGCAGTCTTTGGCGTAAACCCGTTTGTTGACGTAATCATGACCAAAAAAGCTTTTTTTGAAACCATCAGCGACAATATCTTTTAACCTGTTAAACGAAATATCGAAATTATCCAGCGCCAAACGATACTCTGCCGACATGGTAGTGTTCGACACCAAACGATTGTCTGTGCACAAAGTCGTGGCAATACGGTGATTAAGAATATCCTGAAATTTGTGATTTTTGATTGAACCGATGGACGGGTTGGTTTGCAAATTACTGGTCAAACACACCTCAATGCAAATGCGTTTGTCGGCGATAAAAGAGGCCAATGAGTTAACATATTTTTGCCTGTCATCGATTTTATCATCCTTAATCATGTCTGGAATAAACAGCGAATAACCATGCCCAATACGGTCGGCAAAACATTCGGTGATGGCCTCAAATACGCTTTCGGCCCCATAGGCTTCTCCGGCGTGAATGGTTTTTGACATGAAATGCTGATGGGCATACTTGTAAACCTCTTTAAACTTGCCCGCCGGATAACCGCTTTCTTGCCCCGCCAAATCAACCCCGACGATAGGAATGCCTTTGCTGTCACGAATACGCACGCACGCTTTGACCATATCCATTGCCGCCAATTGGATCACCTGCATCGGTTCGAACTCGGGCATGACATTGAAAATGCCAGTATAATATGGTGAAAAAGCGCCAGTAAACATCCGCATGGCACAGGCAATAATGCCGTATTCAAAACGTGGTTTGGTGCCGTTTTGCACGTCATCTTGCTGGTTATAGTTGGTTTTGGCCCGTTTGAGGCCATTATCGACAGCTTCAAGCACTTGGTCGAGGTGAATGCCTTTGTCGGGATTGGTCAACAACTGCGGCGCAAAACGCACCTCAATATAGTTAACGCCTTCTTCTTGATTATCTACTGCCAGCTCGAAAGCTGCGCGTTCGAGGTTTTCTAAATCCCGCAGCACATCACAAGTATATTGAAAACAATGCAGGTATTCGCCCAAGTCATTGTATTTGTCTTTGAAAACCAGCTCTTTCATGCCTTCAAGCGTATAAGAAGGCAATTGGGTTTTGGTCACTTTGGCCATCTCAAGCAAACTGGACAGTCGTAAACTGCCATCCAAATGCAGGTGCAAATCGGCCTTGGGCATGGCTTTGATAAATTCATCACTGTAATTCAATTGCATATACTCTCTTTTATTTATTTGACCATTTGGTCAAGTATAGAAAAAGTTACTGCGGGTTGATACTTATTTTAGCTTTGGCGTGTCATTCGACAAGGAAAATCAAAAGAAAAAACACTCAACACGGAGCCACGGAGGCGCGGAGAATGAAAGAGGAAAAACTAAAAACAAAAATAAGGGCTAGCATCATGGACGGGCCGATTGCAACAGTACCATTTAATGTTCTTTCTATTCGCTTTCTGATCTTTTCTCTTTCTTTCTCCGTATCTCCGTGCCTCCGTGTTAAATGCTTTTAGTCCTTTAATCTTTTGGCCAAAGCCCCAAGCGTCTGCATTGCCTGCTCAAGGGGTAACGCAGGGTCGCAGGCGCAGTTGATGCGAATAAAATGGTCGTACTTGTGACCTGTGGTAAACAGTTGGCCGGGGATAATCCCTATGCCCTGCTCTACCGCCAGCTGATGAAACTCTAGCGCATTAATCGCTTTACCCAAGTCGACCCACAACACACACGCACCTTGGGGGTGACTGAAATGCACGTCTGGCGGAAAATAGGCCTTGATCCATTGTTGAAACTTATAGATTTGTTGTGCCAGCAGGGTTCTCATCTGCCTGAGGTGTCGGTCGTAGCGGCCACTTTCAAGAAATTCGGCCATCACTATCTGGGCAAAGTTGGGTGCGCTAATGTTAGTAAACGTCTTGTAATACTCTACTTTTTGATAAAAAGCCCCGGGCGCTATCCAGCCCACCCTGAACCCCGAAGCAATCGCTTTGGATGCCGAAGCACAATACAATACCAGCCCTTTTTTATCGAACGCCTTACAGGGTTTGGTGGTCGAACCGTCAAAGGCCAAATCGACAAACAAGTCGTCCTCTATCAATGGCACGTTCCTATCACTTAACATATTGACCAACAGTTCACGGTTTTGCTCTGGCATATTGCTGCCCAGCGGATTGCTAAATGTCGGCACTATCGCCACCGCTTTTATCTCCCACTGCTCCAGTGCCAATTCCAACGCAGGCAATGACAAACCCTGAGTTGGATGACAAGGTATCTCCAGTGCTTTGAAACCCATGGACTCTATCAACTGTAACAAACCGACAAAAACCGGCGACTCTATGGCGATGGTATCACCGGGTTTGGCGACAGCGCGCAAACAAATCGACAAAGCTTCAAGACATCCGTTAGTAATGATCAACTCTTCAGCTTTGATTTGACAGCCCGCCTCCCCCAATCGTTTAGCCAAATTCTTTCGCAACAAGTCGATGCCCGGCGAAAAATGGACCTCGACCACTTTATCCATCTGTTCTTTGATCACATTCGCGCTAATCCGCTGCAATTGTTTAACCGGATAATAGTAAGGCGCCGGATAAGAAGTGCCCAGGTTCAACACTCCGGGACGATCACAACGATGGAAAATATCACTGGCCAACTCGTGTATTTTTACTTGTTCAGGACACAAAGGGATGAGTTGCTGTTTGAATTGTTCAGTTTGAATGTCGGGTTCTACTGGCATTCGCACGTAAAAGCCCGATTTGGCCCGAGGTTCAATCAAGCGCCGATCTTCGAGTAGTTCAAACGCCCGTTGTACGGTCGCCACACTGACCTTTTTGTGACGGGCCAACTTACGGATAGAAGGTAATTTGTCACCCGGACAATAATGTTCTTGTCTAATCAAATTGATTAGATACTCAGCGATATCTTCATATAGAGCCATTTTTGATTCATTCTCCCTAGTAAACAGTGATGACCAGTACAGTTTAAACAATATTACACCAGTACAGTATACAGTTGCCGCTTCTGTATAGACAAAAATAGTGTTTTTTTGAATCTGTACAGTATCAAGTGAGACCTTTAACCTAGTTACACTTAAGTTTCTAGCAATCATTTATAGCAAACAAGGCGTTTCACCATGGCCAAAGCGACAAAGTATGTCTCAAAACAACCCGACATTAATGGTTTTATCGACTATACCAGCGAAGAACACGGCACTTGGGAAATTCTTTACAACCGTCAACTGGATATTTTGCACGACAGAGCCTGTCCTGAATTTTTGGCTGGCATCGACGCTTTGGACCTCAATGCCAAAGAGATCCCCCAATTGCCAATCATGAATGAAAAACTCAAGGCCATCACCGGCTGGCAAGTTCAAGCAGTGCCTGCACTAATTGGTTTTGCACAGTTCTTTGAATTGTTGGCCGATAAGAAATTTCCAGCAGCGACTTTTATTCGCACCCGGGCAGACTTGGATTACATTCAAGAACCCGATATTTTTCACGAGTTCTTTGGCCACTGTCCATTGCTCACCAACCCAGACTATGCCGAGTTTTCACAGCATTATGGCCGTCTTGGATTAGCGGCCAACAAGGCAGATAGAAGAATGCTGGCCCGGTTGTATTGGTTCACCATAGAGTTTGGTTTGATTGAAACCGCCAAGGGCTTGCGCATTTATGGCGGTGGCATTTTGTCCTCTACCGAAGAAAGCCATTACAGTCTTGAAAGTATTCAACCAGTACGAAAAGACTTAGATGTCATTGACGCATTCAGAACCTATTACCGAATAGACCAATTACAACGCACTTATTTCAAGATCAAGGACTTTGCTGATTTAAAGCGTATTCGTGAAATGGATTTGGACAAATTAATCAAAGAAGCCCGCTATCTAGGGATGCACAAATCACTGTATCAGCCAAAAGAAGATGCGGCATGTTAAAGCAGGTAGCAGTGCTATACAATAAAATGCAATTCGTCTAACCATATATTAAAAACAGGAATTCTCTCAATGTCAGATTTAACCAGTCAAAGCTGTGTCGCTTGTCGTGGCGATGCACCTAAAGTCAGTGAAGAAAGATTAACTGAGTTGATGGCTCAAATTCCCGACTGGGTGCCCCAAGTCAGAGACGGCATTATGCAGCTGGAACGGATTTACAAGTTCAAAAACTTCCGCAAGGCATTGGCGTTTACCAACCGCGTTGGTGAGATGGCTGAGGCAGAGGGTCACCATCCGGGGCTTTTGACCGAATGGGGTAAAGTGACAGTGACTTGGTGGACGCACAGTATTAAAGGATTGCATGAGAATGATTTTATTTGTGCGGCTAAAAGTGACGCAGTTTTGTAGGTGGTGATAGGTGTATACGCCGCTATGCGGCGTATACAAAGGGGGGTAGAGCACGAGA